>JAPUJM010000077.1 GCA_027296205.1 Actinomycetota bacterium | reverse complement strand
TGTCGAGGGGGATAGCACCTCCCTCTGGGTCACCGAGAACGGCGAAGGCCCGCCCACCATGCTCGATGACCTGTTCGGCGTCCTGAGGTTTGAACAAAGGGGCTGAGGCACCCGTGTCGCCATATGCCCGCGATTCAGTCCGTCATCGAGGCCGCAGCATCACGGTCAGCACACGCTATAAGTGCCGGTACAGCGCACTCTGTCGAATGGGCGTTTCTGCGCCAGATCTGGTGATCGGCGACGCCGTTCTGTGTGGTCGCACAATTCGAATGGGTTCGCCGATTGGTGACTTGGGTCATACAGCTTCGGCGCGTCGCCACCAGCGGATCGTGAACCACAGACCCACCGCCGTTGCGACGGGGACAAGGGCGATCTGCATCGGAATCAACACAGGAGCGCCCTCGCTGCCGGAGACGGCAATGAGGCCGGGTATTGCAAACGGGAACCATCCGCCGATCCCAAACAGGACCGACATCTGTGCGGCAACCACGATCAGGATGAGAGCCCCAACGGCAGGGAGATAACCCCTGCCGACGCTGGCGACTAGCCCGATGGTGAGAGAGAGCATGCTGGTGGATAGGGAGATGGCGAGCAGCCGAAGGAGAGCGGGCCCGATCACGGCTGTTTGTATAGGCCCGACCCCCGCTGCGACTCCGATGCCTAGCGAGACGGCGACGACGAGGAGTGAGAGGAGGGTGATCCACCCGGCGAGCACGAGGAATTTGGCTCCGGCGATCGAGGTCCGGGACACGGGGAGGGCGAACAGCGACGGGAAGGTTCGGTCAGTGTGCTCTCGTCCGAATGTCCACGCGACCACGAAGCCGGTGCCGAGGAACATCGCTGCTGCGGCGATCTGGTCAACGGCCCCGAGATAACCCTCCCAGCCTTCTCCGATGAGGAAGGCTCCGGCCTTCTGGGCGAGTGGGCCGGTTCCACCCTGTTGGGCGACCGAGTAGAACCCCAGTGCCATGGCGGGCAGCAGGATGACCATCAGAGCGGTGGCTGTCACCGTCACCAGTGACCGTTTCAGCTTCCACCATTCCACTCGGACAGCCCGATTCATCGCGAACCGTCCCGAATGGCGAGATCCGCCCCGTAGACGAGATCGAAGAAGCGTTTCTCCAGGTCGACGCCGCTCGGGTCGAGGTTTCCGACGTGACAGCCCCGGTGCAGGACCGTTATCCGGTCTGCAATCCGCGCCAGTTCGTCGAAGTGGTGACTGGAAACAAGGATGGCGGCGTCTCGTTCGGCGTACGCCTTGAGAAGGTCGCGGATGAACACCACTCCGGCTGGATCGAGGGCGTTGGCCGGCTCGTCGAGGACCAGGATCGAAGGCCGGTGCACCATGGCAGCAGCGATGCCGAGACGTTGGCGATTCCCGAGGGACAGGGACCGTGCCCGTTTGCCTGACCAGCGACCAAGCCCAAACTCTTCGACTGCCTGTCCGACCATGATTGGAATCTGGGAACGATCGAGACCATGGAGCAGTCCAGCGGCAGCGATGTTCTCCTCCACGGTCAACTCGGGGTAAGCGAAGGGAGTCTCGATGAGATGACCGACCTCAGCCCACACCTGGGATGGGGCCACGGCGGCTTCGAATCCCAAAACAATCGCCCGCCCAGCGTCCGGTTTCAGCATTCCAAGCAGCAACCGCATCAGAGTGGTCTTACCGGCCCCATTGAGTCCCACGACAGCATGGATCTCACCTCTGCGAACCTCAAGATCGATCTCATCCACCGCCGGCTCGCCATCAAATCTGCGGACGAGTCCTTCAGCAACAAGCGGCGGGAGATCCGTGGCGGTCATCGCACTGCACTCGATTCAACGTCCCCAGTCGCCAGCTGACCCAGGGCACGGCGAATCCGATCTCCGAGGGTGCCGGCAGCTTCGTCCTCGGCCCAATCGAACAAAGCTGCTGTGAGGGCTCCGAGGACGGCGCCTGCCGCCACGCGAGCCTCCAGCATTGTCACTCCGGTGCCGGTCAGCGCCTCCACAATGATCTCCTCGGTGCGAAAATTGTTCTCCCAAATGCGGGCCCGCAACGAGCGATGACCCGCAGCCAGCCGAATCCTGATCCGAGTCATTTCGTCCCCTGGTTCGTCGAGACGATCCCAAGATTCCAACACGCCCAAACAGACACGCTCCAAAGCCGGGAGCCCAGGATCCTGTCGGGCGACCGCCCCACCGATCACAGGGTCATAAGGATCGTCGAGGACCACAGACTCCTTCTTCGGGAAATAACGGAAGAAGGTCATGTGGGAGACGCCGGCCGCCCTGGCCACCTCCTCCACGGTGACATTGTCAAAGCCGTGCTGTGTGAAAAGACGAATCGCATGATCCTGGAGACTTTGACGGGTTTGCTCGGCTCGCGTCATCACCAACATGTTAGTCACTAACACTTCATAGATGTTCTCACTCCGATCCCAGGGGAAACGAAGTGGCCACTGAGTCGAGCTCATGCTCCGTGTCACTAGCTCGAGGCGCACAGAACATCGGTCGCCCAGGCCACGCTCGGATCCCATTGCGCGCTCTAGAACCGGCATTATCTCGCTGATCCGTAGCTACGTTCCGTGGTGATGATCATCGACCAACGGCGAGTTTGACACCTGTTTGCTGACGTTCGGGTTGGTCGTGTTCGGCTCGGCGCCGGGCGACGATCCAGGCGATACGTTCAGCGATGTCGCTGCTAGGCGGTGCCGACCCGGCGAAATGGTCGATGGCGGCGGTCTGAGCCGAGCTTCGGTCAAGCGATGTGGTCAGCGCGCCGAAGGCCTCTCTCCTATCCGGATGGGTGAGATGAGTGCACCCTTCGTCGGCGTGTTCGGGGTTGGCGAGGTAGAGGGTGTTGGCTTCGCGGCCGCGGCTAAGGGCGACGTAGGCCCATTCCCGGTCCACGCCACCGGCGATGATGGTGAAAGTACGGCCCGTGGTGACGCCTTGGGCTTTGTGGCCGGTGAGGGCGTAGCCGTAGTCGACGTGGCCCTCGTCGAGGTACCACGAAGGCAGTTCCCGCGTCTCGGGGTCACGGTCGAGCCGAACGGTGAGCGTGCTGTGGTCTGGGTCGACGGTGACGACGGTTCCGAGGTCGCCGTTGAGCATGTTGAGCCGGCTCTGGTTCCTGCGACAGAGGATGCGGTCACCAGCCTGGAAGACCCGCTGATCGGCTTCGAGGGTGGGACCGTCAAGGCTTTGTGACGCAG
>JAPUJM010000076.1 GCA_027296205.1 Actinomycetota bacterium | reverse complement strand
CCTGGATATTTCTCACTGTTCCGCTGGGTCTCCTGACTGCCTGGTGGATCGCCAAGCGATTCGCTCCCGAGGTAGCCGGCGACGGTGTCCCGGAGACGATGGCCGCCCTGGCTGTTCACGGTGGCCGGATGCGGAAACGGGTCGTTCCGTTGAAGATGTTGGCCACTGCCGTGACGATCGGATCGGGGGGCTCGGCCGGCCGGGAGGGTCCGATCGTTCAGATCGGAGCAGCTGTCGGCTCCTGGGTGTCGAGGAGTTTCAAGCTCGGGGAGGAGGAGGTCAGGTCGCTGGTGGCCGCCGGTGCCGGCGCCGCCATCGGCGCGTCATTCAATGCCCCGATTGCGGGAATGCTCTTTGCCCTGGAAGTAATCCTCTCCTCATTCGCTCCAAAACACATGTCGGCAATCGTCATCGCCTCGGTTGCTGCTGCCATCACATCCGAATCGATCGTCGGCGAGGAGTTGGCCCTGCAGACCGGCATCTACAATCTCAATTCATTCTGGGAATTGGCCGTATATGCGGTGATGGCGATTGCTGTAGTCGTCGTTGGTGTCTTCTTTCTCAAGCTGCTCGATCGTCTGGAAGGCATTGCCGAGAGATACGACCGGCCCTGGTCTTGGATGCGTCCGGTGGGCGCGGGCCTTCTCGTCGCCGGTCTCATCTTTCTCGAGCCCCGGTTGTTTGGAACCGGCCAGAGTTTCACCAACGCTCTGCTTTTGAATGAGCAACTCACCGCCATAACCGGACTGGGTGGCGACCTCTGGTGGGCACTCATCCTGCTTGCTCTCGGCAAGGCCGTTGCGACAAGCCTCACCATCTCTTCCGGGGCCTCCGGCGGCGCCTTCATGCCCTCATTGTTCATGGGGGCGGCTATTGGAGCCGGCGTCGCCCGACTGATTGAGCCTTACTGGACCCTATCCGTACTTCAGCCCGGCGCTTTTGCGGTGGTTGGGATGGCGGCGATGTTCGCCGTCGTGGGTAGGGCGCCGCTGACGTCGATTCTGATCGTTTTTGAGGTCACGGGTGCGCGAGATTACGGGCTGATCATCCCGCTCATGGTGGCCGCGACTCTCGCCACATTCCTCGCCGAGCGTGTTCACAAGGAGTCGGTCTACACCCAGGCCCTGAAGCGGAAGGGAATCAGGATTCGGCGGACCGGCAGTGTTGACATCCTCGATACGGTCGAAGTGGGCACGGTGATGGAAACCGCCCCGATGATCACCCACCCGGATGACACGTTGAGCGAGACGGACAGCCGACTCCGCGCCAGTCGGTCCCACGGTGTTCCGGTCATCGAGGACGAGCACCTGGTGGGCATTGTCACCACCACAGACATCAGCCGCGCCGACGGACTGCCATCCGAAACCACTGTGCGGGAGGTAATGACCCCGCGGCCCATCACGGTGACTCCAAAGACACCCGTTTCCAGGGCGCTGGAGCGCATGGCCGCACTGGGTATCGGGAGGCTCCCCGTGGTTGATGATGAGAACCCCCGGCGTCTGGTGGGCCTTTTCCGCCGGGAGGAAGCAGTCAAGGCATATCACGAGGCGCTGACCTCGACGACGGACGAGGAGCTTCAGCGGATGCGATTGCTACAGCGAACCGACCCCGGCGCCGGCTTCTACGACTTTCGCGTCCCTCTTGGCTCAATCGCCGACGGTCGACATGTCCGCGAAGTGGCCTGGCCCGAAGGGTCGACGCTGGTCTCTATCCGACGTAACCGAGACGTGCTCGTTCCTTCCGGCAGCACGCTCCTCCTGCCGGGGGACGTGATCACCGCCTTCGGAACTGAGACCTCCAAGAAACGGATGATCGATCGTCTCAACGCCGGAGCCGATGAGCCAACAGCAGAGATCGAACTCGACGAGATGGAGGTGGATCCAGGACAGCCGGATGACGGCGACAATGCCAGAGCGTAGAATCCGGCCCAACACCAGTGAGGTCTAAATAATGGACGGATTTGCCATCTTCCTTGTCATCGTTGTTCTTGGATTTGTCGGCTGGTACTTGGCTCGCAGCAGGCGAAAGCAGGCCCGGCTGATGGAGGAGTCACCGACGACGGCAGATCCTGGTTCGCCCATCGGTCGCGATCTCTATGAGCCTGACGCGAGCCATCACGCTCCAGTAGCCGATTTTCACGTCCAGGGCGAAGAGGCGATCGTCGTCTTTGATGTTCCGCTCTCGGGGGAGGACGACCCTGTGCTCAACGAGTTGCTCGTCGACGAGGCCATCGAGGTGGTGAGGGAGAAGCGGCACACCCTTCCCATTGACGGCGTAACTGTGGTCGTGGTGCGGGCCGGGCACGGTGAAAGCAGAGAGATTGGTCGAAGGGAGTTGCCTGCGGTCGGTGAGCTTCCGCCACCGGTGGAGAGCATGGGCTTGAGCCTGGCCAATATTGCCCACGACCCGTTTGCTGCGCCCTTCGAGGAGGAGACGGACCACTCGGTCGTCTATGAGACCAAAACGGACGTCCCCTCTGACGAGTTGGGTCCGATCATGGATGAGTTGAAGCTACCAACGGGCCTCGAGCGAGGTCTACGAGCGATTGGGATAGACCCGGGCCATGTGAGCGCCCCCGATCTTGTTCTCGCCCTTCTCCGTATGTTCGGTTATGGGATCACCGACCAAGCGGTACCCGGGACCTACATGGTGATCAAAGATGGCCTCTCGACGTACATCCTCACTGAGCCACACAGAAAAGGTGAGCATCCCGAGCTGGATGAGTCCACGTGCAAGAGGTTCATTGCCGGGTTCGGATCCTCGGGCGCAGATCGCGGGCTGTTGCTGACGGGCAAGTACGGCCCGTTCATGATCTACGACATGGAGGCACGTCAGCCCAACATCCGATTCATAACCCGCGAGCGACTCCAAGGATTCATTGATTGGATGGCGCTTGGCTAGTTGGCGGTATGTGGCACGAATAATCGCCGCATCCTCTCCGGCCCTCGCCACAACCAGGAGAGTCGCTTCACTTCTTGGGTTAGGATGGTACGACAAGGAGGAACTATTTGTTCGGTCTAAGAGGACAAGAGCTATTGATAGTCCTGCTCATCGTCTTGCTGATCTTTGGGGCTAAGAAGCTTCCCGACCTCGCCCGGTCCCTTGGCTCATCCGCCAAGGAATTCCGCAAGGGAATCGAGGAAAAATCAAAGGACGACGATGCTGACGCCCAGGATTCCGATTCTGCGGACGATTCTGCGGACGATTCTTCGGACGATTCTTCGGACGTCCCCGATTCTGCGGACGCGCACAATTCCGATTCTTCAGACGTCCCCGATTCGTAGGAACTAGACGGCGCGCAGCGTCGTTCTTGGAGTAGGTCTCCATGGTGGAGTCCATCCCGCTCACCTGGGAAGAGGTTGCGCGTGTTTACGGACGGAAGATCTACAACTTCGCCTATCGCCTCACCGGCAACGCCGATGACGCACACGATCTCGTCCAAGAGGTCCTTCTCCGGGTCCGCCGCGGACTCGCCAATTATCAGCCGGGGAGTTTCGAAGGCTGGCTCTGGAGGATCACCCGCAATGCCTTTCTCGACGAGATTCGAAAGCGCAAGCGCCGCCCGACCACCCCGCTCCCCGACGAGATCGATCGTTGGGACGCCGCCACTTCGGACCCCGCCGACGTCGAGTACGCCCGGATCACACTCGGGGACGACATCCAGAAAGCGCTTCTCGAGCTCCCAATCGAGTTTCGGGAAGCCGTGGTTCTGTGTGATGTCGTTGGTCTCTCCTATGAGGAGATTGCTCAGGCCGCCTCGGTTCCGATCGGCACGGTGCGAAGCAGGATTCATCGGGGCCGAAAGATGATGAGGGAACTGTTGACGTGACTCATCCTTCGGAGCTGATCAGCGCATACCTCGACGGCGAACTCATCGGGGACGAGACCTCAGAGTTGCTCAGCCATCTTGGGACGTGTGGCAGGTGCTCGGCGGACCTCGAAGAGATGCAAAGTGTCAGGACCGCGGTGCGGTCACTCCCTGTTCTCGAGCTTCCGGCCGGTCTCGTGCCGGAGGCAGATGCCGTCGTCGTTCCGATTCATCGAAATCGGGGTGTCTGGGTTGGTGCCGCTGCTGCTGTCGTCGCCCTGGTCATCGCCATCGCCTCCATCGTCACACCACCACCGGCTTCCATATCCGTTGACGATCTGAGTAGTCGCTTCGGCGCCCGCGCGTCCCTCGACCCGGCCTTCAGTCCTGCCAAGGTCGTCGTGCCCGTGTTGGGAGAGCCGAGCGAATGAAACGCCTGGTGTCTCTGGTGGTGGTTCTGGCCCTCGTGCCGGCTTCGGCCGCGTGGGCCACCGAGTTGGACGAGCTCCTGGAACAGAGTCGAGAGGCTGCGTACACGGCCGAACAGATCATCAGTTGCTCGACCCCCGATGGTGTGCGCAATGCGATTGTGAGGATTGCCCAGAGCAACGGGGAGATCCGGATGACGTCAACGGTCGCCGGGGACATACAAGTGTCCTCGGGCGATGGAGGTTGGACTCTGTCCCGTCAGGGCGGCGTCATCTCATCTGCTTCGGTCGAATCGGAGATGGAACCAGTCGAGCCTCTATATGTGGTCGAAGACACCGGCGGCACCGACTTCCTTGGCCGGGATGCCACGGTTCACCAACTGATCCGCGATGGCGTCCTTCGCGCCGAGTTGGTCTTCGATGATGAGACCGGGGCCCTGGTGGCGGCGACGACTTTCACCGCGAATGGCGATACCTACTGCGAACGGCGTTTTGTGTCGTTCGACTCGGCGGACCCGGGACTCGAGTCAGCCGACCTCCTCGAAACGGATGAGCTTCAGCCGAGCAGCGAGGTCGAAACGGTGCTGCCGGAGAGTGTGGCGGGCTTCGATCGTCTCGACCTCTATGAAGATGAGGTGGGCTTTCGCTTCGCCTACTACTCAGACGGATTCTTCTCGTTCGCCGTCTTCGAGACTCCTACGACCGTGGACTTACCCGACGCGAAGACGGTCCAATTCGGAGAAGGTGCCTACCAACGCTCCTTCACCGCGGGTCAGGCGACATACGTCTGGGAGACCCGTTCCGGGGGTATGGCTCTTCTCGGCGACCTCCCACCGGATCTCCATGAGGAGGTGCTGGCCACCCTGCCCCCGCCACGAGACCCCGGCATCCTCCGTCGAATTTGGCGCAGCCTCTTCGGCTAACGGGTTGCCCCTCCGCTGAACTCGAGTCAACAGACGAGCCTGAGGTTGTTCAGCCCATATACGGGCCGTACAACCTGAGGTTCGCAGTTTTAGGACCAGCCGTCGAGGAGGACCCGGGCTGCCCATTCAGTCGGGTCGCGGAGTTCGGCGGCGGTGGGCATCCGTGACGGGTCGGACCACAGTGTCTTCAGGGAGTCGTCGCCGTAGCGTCTCTCCACCTCCTGGTTGAAAGCGTCGCCTAGCTGTGTGACCTCGACCGGCACCGGCCCAACGCCGATGGTTGGTTGTTCGGCGAGGTTGAGGCGAGCGATGTCTCGAGCCTCGGAGATCTGATCGAAGTTTGGCGCGATGTCGGCGAGAGCCCTCCGCGCCAGCAATCTCGAGCAACCGGTGATGGCCCCGAGAAACGCTTCCAACTCGGCACGCGGGGCCTCGGC
>JAPUJM010000075.1 GCA_027296205.1 Actinomycetota bacterium | reverse complement strand
TGCACTCGCCGGGGCACTCCTCCGCCGACTCGATGACGTCCTCGATCAGCGCATCGGGCACCCTGGCAAGACCCCGCCCGCCATCCGGCGCCTGCTCGCCGTCGAAGACCACCGTATCGCCGAAGAACTTGGCATCTTCCTTGACTACCCAGAGGCCGTCGTCCCGGCCCAGAAAAACCTCCGGGCTGATTTCCTCGCAAATCCCGTCACCGGTGCAGAGGTCCTGATCGATCCAAACCATCAGCTTGGTTGCGTCGGCCATGTCCCCAATTTAGATGATTTCCCGACGTCTGCCCAACTCGTGACAGAATCAGGGGATGAAACAGATACTGGAGAGGCTTCAGGGTCAAGTCGGCACCGAGATCGGGGTCACCGATTGGATGGAGATCACCCAGGACAGGGTGAATGCGTTCGCCGACGCCACCAACGACCATCAGTTCATCCATGTCGACCCAGAGCGCGCAAGCCGGACACCGTTCGGGGGAACCATCGCTCACGGTTTTCTGACATTGTCGTTGACCGTGCCTATGTCTTTTGCTGTCGAGCTTGATGTTGGGGAGCCCAAGATGGCAATCAATTACGGGTTGGACAGGGTGCGGTTTCCGGCGCCGGTGCGGGTCGGATCGAATCTCAGAGCCAGAGTTGTGTTACACGCGGTGAGTGAGGTGTCCGGCGGGATCCAGGTAAACCGGACGGTGACCATGGAGGTAGAAGGGACGGAGAAGCCGGCGATGGTCGCCGAGACTGTCACCCGCTACTACTACTGAGGTCAGCCCCGGGCTGACCAGACCACACCACCTAGGACAGGCTGCGTCCTCCGCCCACTACGACCACGTGTCCTGTGATGTATGAGGAGAGGGGCGTGAGCAGAAACCAGACCACGTTGGCGATCTCCTCCGGCGTCCCCATGCGGTCGAGAGGGATCGCCGAAACCATCTTCTCCAGCACGTCTTCGGGTATGGACATGGCCATTTCTGTCCCGATCAACCCTGGTGCGATGGCATTGACCCGCACATGCGGCGCCAGCGAAAGCGCCATTGCTCGGGTTAGACCGACCACACCGCCTTTGGACATCGAGTAGTTGAACTGCCCGAAGTTGCCGAGGTAGGCGCGGGAGGCGATGTTCACGATCGAGCCCCCCTCGGTCATCAGACTTGCCAGGTCGGTCGACAGCCGGTAGGCGGCGCCCAGGTTCACGTCGAGGACGGCGTAGAAGTTCTCGTCGGTCATGTTCACGAGACGCGAGTCGCGGGTGATCCCGGCGTTGTTGACCACACCGAGGAGCGGCACACCCGCGGCATCTACCGCTTCGTGAACCGAGTCGATGCCGTCGTCCGAGGTCAGGTCGACCTGGATGGCCACGATATCCCCGACAAGAGCGAGCTCCGGGGCGAGGTCGACTCCGATGACGGTGAACGAGGGATTGGCAGCGAGCCTTTCTGCGATCGCTCGCCCGATCCCGCGGGCCGCTCCGGTGACGACGATCGACCCATTCACGGCAGGGCCTTCCCGATGTGAGTGGACCCGATCCGGATCAGCTCACCGGTGACCCCATGGGACTCGAGCATTCGCTCTGCCCACAACTCCACCTCCTTGGGGTCGGCGTTCTCATCGCGTGCGATCACGTTTGCGGTCCAGCCTTTTCTCACTCCTTCGAGCGCCGCAGTCCGGGCCGCCGAGAGCAGTCCAGAAGCGACCATGGCATCGCCGGCCCCCCGTCGCCCCAGGAGATCGTCGTGGTGGACGACATACACAAAGGACTCTTCGTCCCGGGCAGCGGCCCTACTCATCTGAAAGGCACGATCCAGCTCGGCCCTTATCTCACCCCAGTCGTCGCCCACGGTCTCCGTCCAGTGGATGTTCATGACGCCACCGCCGTGCCCTCTGCAATCATCTTTTCGACTGTGTTGGGGTCCAGTCCGAGCTCGTCGAGAATGCCGCGAGTGTGCTGACCGAGTGTGGGCGGCAGAGTTGGAGTGCGAGCGGGGCCACCATCGATTCTGATCGGCGACCCGGTGGTCCTGACGTGCCCGGCCACCGGATGGTCGAGTTCGACGAGCATTTCGTGGTGGCGTGCTTGAGGGTCGTCGAAAGCCTCCGCGAGGCTGAGGACCCGACCCACGGGCAGGCCGGCGTCGGTCAGCAGGTTTATCCAGTACTCGGCTTTCCGTGTCTTGAATAGACGGGTCAGCTTGCGAGCAAGGGAGTCCCGACCGTCGATCCGGGATTGGTTGGTGGGGAAATCCTCCACCAGGTCGGGCCGTTCCAGCGCATCCGCGAGAACAGCAAAATGACGGTCGGAGACAATCGCCAGGGTGAACGGACCGTCCGCCGCTTCGAAAACCTGGTTCGGGGCCAGAAAGGGGCTGGCGGTTCCGGTCCGTTCCGGTTGGGCATGGTTGACGAACCCGATGGCGTTCCAGCCGCCTTGCACAGCCATCAGCCCGTCACGTAGGGAGACATCGATCCTGCGACCCTTCCTCGGTGTCTCGGCGAGGGCGGCGGAGATGGCCAGAGCGGTGTTGGTGGCTGCGACGTAGTCACC
>JAPUJM010000074.1 GCA_027296205.1 Actinomycetota bacterium | reverse complement strand
TCCTTGGCGGCGTCTATGGCGGTTTTGAGGTTGTTGACCGAGATCTCCCCCCAGCCCTCGAAGTCGAGGAGTTGGTCGGCGTCGAAGCTGAATATGTCGGCCGGGTCGGAGATCAGACTCTCACTGAGGAGCAAGTCAATCGTTTGATACCCCATGTGCTCGATGTCCATTCCGCCCCTGCTGGAGAAGTGGAATAGCCATTCTCGGACTCGGGACGAGCACTCAAACCCACCGGTGCACCGGGCCACCGCCTCGCCCTCCAAGCGCACGATCGGGTTGTCACAGAACGGGCACTTCTTGGGCATGGCCCACTTCTTCTCTTTGCCCGTGCGAGCCGAGACGACCGGGCCGACCACTTCGGGGATCACGTCACCGGCACGGCGAACGACTACCTGATCGCCGATTCGCAGGTCCTTGAGAGCAACTTGATCCTGGTTGTGCAACGTCGCCATGCTCACGGTTGCTCCGCCGACAAACACCGGCTCGAGAACCGCAAACGGGGTGGCTGCCCCGGTACGGCCAATGTTGATCCAGATGTCCTTGAGAGTCGTCACCTGTTCCTCGGGTGGGAACTTGTAGGCGATCGCCCATCTCGGGGCCTTCGCCGTGAAGCCGAGTTTGGCCTGATCCACCAGCGAACTGGCCTTGATTACAACGCCATCCGTCTGATAGGGCATATCGTGACGGTCCCGCTCGGCCTTCTCCACGAACTCGAACACTTCGTCGATGGTGTCCATCGACAGACTCGCCGGGTTGGTGCGAAAGCCGAGTGACTGCATGTAGTCGAGTGTTTCCCAATGGGTCTCGAACTCCGGACCGCTCTCGACAAAGCCCAATTGGTAGACCCAGACATCGAGGTTTCGCCTGGCGGTGGCCGCCGGGTCTTTCTGTCTCACCGATCCGGCCGCCGCGTTCCTGGCGTTGGCGAATATCGGCTTGCCCTCCTCGACCTGGAGCCGGTTCAGCTCGTCAAAAGCCTCATAGGGCATGTAGACCTCGCCGCGCACCTCCAGGACAGAGGGATGATCGTCACCGAGAAGACGCAACGGGATCGACTGAATGGTCCTCAGATTGGACGTGATGTCTTCTCCAGTGGTGCCATCCCCGCGGGTGGCGCCAGTATCGAGGACACCGTTCCGATAGATCAACACAACGGCCAGCCCATCGATCTTGAGTTCGCACACATATGAAACGGGCGGCCTGCCAAGGTGGCGTTCCATCCGCTGCTCCCAACCGCCAAGATCCTCCCGTGACTCGGCGTTGTCGAGCGAAAAGAGTGGTCGGAGGTGCTGGACGGATGAAAACAGATCACCTATCGGCGCACCCACCCGCTGTGTCGGGCTATCGGGGGTTACCAGCCCGGGGTTGGAATCCTCGAGATCCTGAAGCTCCTTGACCAGTGAGTCGTACTCCGCGTCGGAAGCGCTGGGGTCGTCCAGGATGTAATAACGGTGGGCATGCTCCCTGATCTGGGTGCGTAGCTCTTCTATGCGCGCGCTGGCCGTCGACATCGTTCTGGCGACGTTACCGACTCCGTATCACAGGTTCGTGTGGGCGATCAGCGCCCCACCGAGCACCCTCTCACCGTCGTAGAAGGCAACCGTTTGGCCGGGTGCTATGGCCATTTGAGGCTCCTCGAACATCAAGGTCGTGCCGGCGAGTGACGCCGTAACGGGATTGCCATGGGCCCGGTACTGCGCCATGACGTCACCCATCCCCGGAACGCCGTCGGTCCACGTGATATTGGAGAGCTCCACGCCGGAGACAAGGAGGTCGTCACGGCTCCCCAGAACCACGGTCGAGGACTCCGGATCGATCCGAACCACGAACCGCGGCTCGCCGACGGCGACACCGAGACCACGACGCTGTCCGACGGTGAAACCAACGATTCCGGCGTGTCGGCCCATCTCGTTGCCGGCGGTGTCGACGAGCAGCCCGGGGGTGAATACCTCGGGCGCCGTCTCCTCGAGAAACCCCCGGTAATCGCCGTCTCCAACAAAACAGATGTCCATCGACTCCGGCTTGTGGGCGCTGCGCATGCCCATGTCCGCCGCGACTTGGCGGACCTCCCTCTTGGTGAGCTCCCCGACAGGAAAGCGAGTCGAGGACAGCTCGACCTGGGTCAACATCGATAGGACATAAGACTGATCCTTTGCCTGGTCGGTGCCGCGCAGAAGATGCCAAACACCGTCGGTCTCCCTGCTTCGAGCGTGGTGTCCCGTCACCAGAACGTCACAATCGAAATCGCCGAGACGATTGAGAAGTCGGTCGAATTTCACCGTCCGGTTGCACTCGATACAGGGGTTCGGGGTCAGACCCGACGCGTAGTCGTGAACAAAGCGGTTGACGACCCCATCCCTGAAATCATCGATGTAGTCGAGGACGTAGTACGGAATCTTCAGTTCGGCCGCGACACGACGGGCATCTTCTGCGTCCGAGACCGTGCAGCACCCGGCGGTGGGTGCTTCCCCACCGGGGCCTGACCAGAGTTTCAACGTCACCCCGATCACATCGTGGCCTTCGTCTTTCATGAGGGCTGCTGCGACCGACGAGTCCACTCCACCCGACATCGCCACCAGAACCTTCATCGCAGCTCCTCCACCAGTTCCACGATGATGTCGGCTGCCTCGATGGCATCATCCATCGTCGACGTCCAGCCAAATGAGAAGCGAACACTCTCCCGTGCCTGGTCGGAGGTCAACCCCATTGCCTCGAGGACGTGCGACACCTTCGCCGCTCCCGATTGGCATGCCGATCCGGCGGAGGCTGCCACCCCCCGCTGATCGAGCCTCATGAGCAGAGTCTCATTACGGACTCCCGGGATCCTGATGTTGAGATGATGCGATGACCGCCCGACCTGGGGTGTGTTGAGCATTAGGTCGTCGACGCCGGCGCCGAGCCTCTTCTCGAAGTCGTCCCGGATCTGACCTACCTGTGACCGGAACCTCTCACGATCGGCAACAGCCAACTCCATCGCCCGAGCCAGACCAACCACACCAGCCACGTCGTGGGTGCCGGATCTGCGCCCGAGTTCCTGACCTCCACCGTGGAGAAGGGGTTCGAGCAGGGTTCCCTCACGAACATAGAGAAGGCCGGTCCCCTTGGGCCCCCCAAACTTGTGGGCGGTGATGGTCATCATGTCGACATTGAGAGCGTTGACGTCGATCTCCTCGGATGCGAACCCTTGAACCGCGTCGGTGTGGACGTACACGTCGGAATCAGACTGTTTGATGGCCTTGGCAATGGCAGCGACATCCTGGATCAATCCGGTCTCATTGTTGACCAGCATCACCGATACGACGGCTGTTCTCGGGTCGATAGCACCGACTATTGCGTCGGAGTCAACAGAACCGTCGTTGTCGACTTCGACGATGACCGTCGGGTCACCGAACCGACGCAAAACGTCGACAGTCTCCAGAATCGCCTCGTGCTCCGTGGCCACCGCGACCACGCCTGAACGGTCCCTCGAACTCCAGGCGGCCCCCTTGAGAGCGAGGTTGTCCGACTCGGTGCCACCAGATGTGAAGACAATCTCCATTGGTCGCGCACCCAACATCCCTGCAACCCGCTCCCGCGCCTCCTCGAGGGCGTTCTTGGCCTGACGCGAAACCTCATGCACACCCGAGGAGTTGCCAAAGACACTGGACCCATATGGCAGCATGGCGTCCCAGACTTCGGGGCGCATCGGCGTTGTGGCGGCGTGATCGAGATAGATCATTGGCGCTTATTCTCGCAGAATGCGCCGCTAGAGCCAGCTCGGAATCTGCCAGAACAAAGAATGACCGCCGGCTCAGCCGCCCTTGAAGTGGGCCTCGCGCTTCTCGACGAAAGCATTGACTCCTTCGACGGCGTCATCGGTGGCGAACGAGGTCCTGAAAGCTGCCTGCTCGACCGCCAGCGCTTCTTCAAGTGGTAGGCCGCGGCCATCGGCCAGCGCGCGTTTGGCTGCGGCCAGCGCCACGGTTGGACCGGTCGCCCATTGGGCCGCATCGGATAGGGCCAGATCCAGCAATTCGTCCGTTGAGGCCACCTTGTCGGCGTAGCCGATGGCCAAACCCTCCTCGGCCCCGACCTGGCGACCCGTATAGATGAGTTCCTTGGCCTTTTGGAATCCGATGACGCGCTGCAATCGCTGGGTCCCGCCTGAACCGGGAATGATGCCAAGAAGAATCTCGGGCTGGCCGATCTTGGCGTCGTCGGCCATGTACCTGAAGTCGCATCCCAGCGACAACTCACAACCTCCCCCCAGCGCGTAGCCGTGGACTGCTGCGATCGTCGGCTTGGCGAGGGTTTCGAGAATCCGAACGGCTTCCAGGAGTGTGGACGCGTCCGGCCGCTTGCCACCCGAGTCCAAGGTCTTCTTGAAACCCTTGATGTCGGCTCCGGCGGCGAAATGAGGCTGACCGGTCACAACAACGGCGCGCACCGAAGAGTCCTCGCATTGGAGGAAGGCGCTCTTCAACTCCTGTCCGACTTCCTCTGATATGGCGTTCATCGGTGGACGATCGATCCGCACCAGGGCGACCGCGCCGTCCACCGTCACCTCTACGTATTCCATGGCCGCGACCTTAGACAAACGGGGTTGTTGGGCCGGCCGGTGCGACCTGCGGTGATTACGGTTCGACCTCATGAAGTGGCGTGCCCTCATCGTGTTGAGCGCAGCCCAATTCCTGATGGTTCTCGATCAGGCCGTCATGAACGTTTCGATCAGTCAGCTGGTCGAGGACTTCGAGACCACGGTGACGGTTATCCAGGGCGTGATCACCTTCTACGCGCTGACAATGGCAGCGCTGATGCTCACTGGTGGCAAGCTTGGCGATCGCTGGGGTCGCAAACGGGCCTTCTCGATTGGTCTCCTGATCTATGCCTCGGGCTCAGCCTTGACCGCAGCATCGTGGAACATCCCGTCGCTCCTGTTGGGTTGGTCGATTCTCGAGGGAATTGGAGCCGCTCTGGTGCTACCCGCCCTCGTGGCACTAATTGCAGGCAGCTACAAGGGCACCGACAGGGCCGTCGCCTACGGAGTGATCGGCGGGGTGGCTGGAGCCGGGATCGCCATAGGGCCCATTCTGGGTGGTTGGGTAACAACCAACTACACATGGCGATATGTGTTTGTCGGCGAGGTCATCCTGGCTGTGCTCATCGTCCTCGCCGTGGGGTGGATTGCGGATAGTGCCCGCCCCGAGCCGATTCCGAAGGTCGACTGGGTCGGCTCCGGACTCTCGGCTCTGGGGTTGGGTCTATTCGTCTTCGGGATTCTTCAAGCCAGCTCATGGGGCTGGATTGCCAACACCAACTCGCCCATCACACCATTCGGGCTGTCCCTGGCGCCATTCGTGGTAGGTGCCGGATTGGTTGTCCTCGGGGTGTTCAGGCGGTGGACCGAGCGAAGAGAGCGTCTGGGGCTCGACCCTCTGTTCCGACTGGAACTGCTCGAGATACGACCACTCATGGCCGGTCTGAAGATGTTCCTCGCACAGAACCTCATCCTCATGGGCGTCTTCTTCTCGATACCGCTTTACCTCCAGGTGGTGCAGGGACTCGATGCACTCGAAACGGGGCTTCGGATGCTTCCGGTTTCGGTGACGATGTTTCTCATGTCCTTCATCGGCGCTCGCATGAGCCAAAACTCGACGCCACGACGGATTGTGCGTATGGGATTGTGGATTCTGCTGGCATCAATCTTGATCCTGGCCGGGACAATCCTGCCCGAGCTGGAGGGTGGGACCTTCGCATTCGCCATGGCATTGCTTGGTGTCGGGATGGGGCTCCTGGCCAGCCAGCTCGGAAACGTGATCCAGTCCTCCGTGGGTCCCAAGGACCGGAGCGAGGCAGGCGGGCTCCAATACACCGCCCAGCAACTCGGATCCGCGGTGGGGACCGCACTCATCGGCGCCGTAGTCATCAGCGCCCTCGCCGGGGTGTTCGTCAACCTGGTGACCAACGACCCAAGAGTATCCGAGGAAGTCAGCACCGAGATTGGTATCGCCTTGCAGGGCTCTATCCAGTTCGTGACCACGGATGCCCTGTCGGCTGCCCTCGCCGAGACCTCGCTTGATCCTGCCGAGGCCGAGGCGATTGTCGACGCTTATGGAGAGGGCCAGTTGATTGCTCTGCGGATGGGCCTGTTGGTTGCAGCCGCCATTGTGGTTGGCGCGCTGTTCCTCGCCCGAAAGATCCCGGATATGTCATTTGCGGAGATGGCTGCGGCCGAAGGGGACGACGAGCCGGCGTCTGTGTAGGAGAGTTGGAGAGCCGGCAAAAGGGGGTACACTCCGGCAACGGGGTTGATCCAGAGGTCGAGAATATCCGTTTTCGCTGAGAGGAAGATCTGTCCCCGCGATTCCGTGGGGCCCGGGTTCGGTTCCTCTCCCCTCCCCCACCCACCGGCCCGGGTCCTGCGACCTTTGTCAGGAAAACCCGCAGAGTTACTGCGGGTTTTCTCGTGCCCGGGGTGGGTTTCGAACCCACACGAGCCGTGTTCGGCTCAAGGGGGTTTAAGCCCCTCGCGTCTACCGTTCCGCCACCCGGGCGATGTAAGTGAGTCAGGTTTGCATCAGGGTAAAGCCAGTAAGTGTGCAGCCGCACCATCGAGTGTGTCTTGTTCCGACACCACGACCGCTGCCACATCCAACGCATCCATCACGCCGCCCGCCAACACTGTGCCCGCCAGGATCACCGGCGCCCGCCTCGGATCGAGACTCGGTATGGCGGCCGTCTCCTCAGTAGTCATCGGGGAAAGCATTGAAGTCACCTGGCTCAGTCGGCTGCGGCTGAGGGAATATCCGTGAACCAGCTCCCTGTCATATTCAGGTAACTCCTGGGCGATCGCCCCGATGCTGGTCCACGTCCCGGCCACGCCGACGAGGGTGCCCACGGTTCCCACCTCCACTTCTCCGAACATGTCATCGACAAGACTCCTGGCCCTATCCATCTCACCGGGCGAAGCCGGTCGGCTGGGAAGGATCCTCTCCGTGAGCCGGACGGATCCGATGTCAATCGAGACCTCGTCGGTGGCCGACACGAACTCCGAGCTCCCGCCGCCAATATCGGAAACAACCACCGGTCGATCCAGTTGTTGATTCGCGGTGGCGCCCTCATAGGCGAATCTTGCTTCCTGGTGACCGCTGATCAGGGTGGGTCTCATGCCGAGAGCCTCTTCGGCGCGGTCAAAGAATGGCTCCCTGTTGCTGGCATCGCGAGAAGCCGATGTGGCGATTGCCATCCTCCTCTCGACTTCCAGTTTCGCCATCAGGTCGCCGAAGCGGCGAAACACCGTCAGTGTCGCTTCGATTGCCCCTTCGGAGAGGCTGCCGGACGCATCAACGCCCTGTCCCAGCCCGGTCACTTGCACCCACCTCCCCAACTCGGTAGTTCCGTCGGTGACGAGTAGCCGCATCGAGTTAGTGCCGATGTCGACGACTCCGACCCTCATGGGCGACTTGTCCAGGCCGGGTTCGGCTCTCCACCAACAACACACTCCTCGGAGCAATCCAGAGGCTCAATCCACCCTTGGACCAGGTTGCCGACCGGGTTGTCGCCGCCGCCCCGCGTGTGGGCGTAATGGGCGTGCAGACACTTGATCCCAACCGAGGACCCTCCCACCCCTCCTGACGGAGTCGGGTTGGCCCCAGCGGGCAGCAGGACGTCCCGCTCCGCCTCATACGAACGGTGGGCAGTCTCCAGATCCTTTCGAAACTGTGGATCGGCCTCGGATTTGGTCTCCATGCGTTTCACACCGCCGGAACTCTCCAGACGGGCGATGCGGGCCCTTGCCAGAGGGCAAGTCAGCCAGTAGAGCGTCGGAAAAGGTGTCCCATCGTCGAGCAAGGGTGGAACGCGAACCACCACAGGCAATCCGAGATGACATCGTGAGACGACCTCCGAATCGGCACGGAGCGGACGTCCTACCTGTGCTTCGATGACCGCACGATCATCATTGTCAGCCATGTCTAGTGTTAGGAATCTAGGTCGGCACCGGTGACGAAGTCCCAGAGCATGTCGACCCAGGTTCGCTCCTCGGGAATCACGAGGTCGTCGGTCTGCGGTTGCGGCCGCGTCTCTTCTTCGGGCGGGTCGAGGACAATGTAGGCCGTTTCGCCTGGTCGGACATAGCCAAGTTTCTCCCGTGCCAGCTTCTCCACTTCCTCATCGGTCTGGAGCGCGGCAATGTCTGCCGCGAGGACCTCGTTGTCCTCTTCGAGGGCAGCGAGCTCGGCTCGAGCCGAGCTCACCTGACGCTGAGAGTCGAGGATCTGACGATATGGGACCACCTGGGTCAAGAAAGCCGCACCCGTCACGAGAAACAGGAGTGTTACCACGGCCGCACCGGGACGACGAAACACAGTCATCGTCCCCTACTGAAAGGATCCCAACCAGCGAAGCGGGCCTCGCTGCCCATCCTTTCCTCGATCCTCAACAGTTGGTTGTACTTGGCGGTTCGTTCCCCGCGTGCCGGGGCACCCGCCTTGATTTGCCCTGCGTTGGTGGCCACAACCAGATGCGAGATGAAGGTGTCCTCGGTCTCGCCGCTGCGATGGCTGACCATCCGCCCGAAACCGGCCCGTTCGGCCAACTGCATCGTGTGGAGTGTCTCGGAGACCGACCCGATCTGATTGACCTTGATCAGAATGGCGTTGGCGGCGCCTTCGGCGATACCACGACGAAGAAACTCCTCGTTGGTGACGAAGAGGTCATCACCCACGATTTGGACCCGCCCACCGAGACGCTCGTTCAGGGCCTTCCATCCGTCCCAGTCGTCCTCGGACATTCCGTCCTCAATGGAGACGAGCGGATAGGTGTCGACCAGACCGGCCAGGTGGTCGACCATCTCACCCGAACTGAGCTCACGACCCTCCAGGCCGTACCGACCCTCCCGGTAGATCTCGGTCGCGGCGACATCGAGGGCGAGGGCAATCTCTTCGCCAACTTTGTATCCGGCAGCATCGATCGCCTCCACGAGCAGGTCGAGAGCGGCTTCGCTAGTCGCCAGCTCGGGGGCGAAGCCTCCTTCATCGCCGACGTTGGTGGTGAGGCCAAGACCGGCGATCACTCGTTTGAGGGCGTGATAGACCTCGACGCCGGCCCGAAGGGCCTCGGAGAATGAGGGAAGACCGGCAGGGACGAGCATGAACTCCTGAATGTCGACCGAGTTGGCGGCATGAGCCCCCCCGTTCAGAACGTTGAGACACGGCACCGGGAGCAACCGGGCAGAGGGGCCACCCAAATAGCGAAACAAGGGAAGACCCACACTGGCGGCGGCGGCGCGAGCGACACCCAAGGAGACAGCAAGAATGGCGTTGGCGCCCAGGTTTTCCTTGTTGGGTGTGCCATCGAGATCCGCCAACAGCAGATCGATCTCCTCCTGGCGGGTGACGTCCTTGCCGAGCAACGCCGGGGCGATCGTGTCGTTGACGTGACCGACAGCGTTGCCGACGGCCTTGCCCATCCACAGGTCACCGCCGTCACGCAACTCGACGGCCTCCAGCGTGCCGGTCGAGGCCCCGGACGGTACGAGGGCGCGACCAAACCCACTTGACGTGAAGACCTCGGCCTCGACCGTGGGGTTTCCCCGGGAGTCGAGCACCTGGCGGGCGTGAATTCGCTCGATTGTGGTGTTTGTCATAGACGCCGGCAGACCGCTCGCGGCGCGCCAAGCTACCACCGCTCCCCCCTTGTTCCCGGCCATGGTCCGGGAACAAGGGAGTGCTCAAGTCTCCATGCGGCGAAAACGCTCCTCAAAGCGATCGATTGCCCCCCGGAGAGCCACCTCGGCGTCCAGGTCGAGGTGACGGCCCAGATCGACCACCGAAAACAGCACGTCTCCGAGCCTCGCCTCGATATCACCGTCACCCGACATGGCCGACGACAGCTCGCCAAGCTCCTCGTTGATCTTTGGCACCACTTGACTGGCCTCGCTCGGGTCGAAGCCAACCTTGGCGGCCCGGTTCTGGATCTTGGCTGCCCGATGCAGCCCCGGCATCCCCGGCGGAACGCCGTCGAGTGCCGACTCGTCACCCGTCTCTCCCCTCTCCTCCTTCTTGATGAGGTCCCAGTTGGCCTTTACCTCGGCGGCGGATGCCACGTCAACGTCACCAAATACATGGGGGTGTCGTCGCACCAGTTTCTGACGCATCACCTCGGCCACGTCATCGATGTCGAACACGCCGTTTTCACGGGCGATGACGGAGTGGAAGAGCACTTGAAGAAGCACGTCTCCAAGCTCGTCCTCAACCTCTGCGTAGGCCATCAAATCGGGATCGCTCTCGTCAAGACGCGAGATGGCGTCGATCAGCTCGTAGGACTCCTCGACCAGGTTCTTGATCAGACTCCGATGAGTCTGATCTCTGTCCCACGGGCACTCGATGCGGAGTCTTCGCATGGTGCGCACCGCACCGATGAGACCTGCCGGTTCCGCGTCGATGAACAGCGAGGTCCGAAATCCGGCAAGAGACGTGTCGACGTTTTCGGGCAAGGACTCGGTTACCGCAGCATCCGAGGCGCCCAGACCAACCAGCACCGTCACCTTTGTCTCCTCTGGGGTCACCCGGTCGACTGAGGCGCAAACATCTGCGAGGACCTCGGGTCGATCGAGATGACCGATGATGGTCGGCTTGTCCAACACCAGAGGATCGGGCAATTCGTGGCCGTTGAGGATCTGCAGACCCCGATCGAGTGGGTCGCAACCGACTTCTGCGATGATCACATCGACAAAAGACTCTCCGGGGATCACTTCGAGATCGAGGTCTGCGTCGAGGAGCTTGCGCACTGCGAACTCGCCCACCAACGGGCTCCCGGGCACGGCGTACACGACGGGACCTGACTTCGAGGCTTCGACCACCCTGGCGACGATGGCCTCATAGACGTCGTCGAAGGTGTCGCCCGACTCGTAGAGATCGTCGCAGAAGACCACATCTCTTCGATCGGCCAGTTGGCGTGCTGCCGGATGATGCTCGGTGCGGACCACCACCGTCCGCCGTGGATCGAGAAGAAGTGACTTCACCGGCTCCGGGACCCTGGCGAAGTCGCCGGCACCGAGACCGATGATCGTGATCATCATCATCCGGTGGGAGGGATCACTCCGGGCTGGGGTGTCGTCTGCCAGACGCCGTACTCCTCGTCGACGGTGACATTCGCAGCTGTCATCTGCATGAGGAACCACGTCTCGAGCTCGGCAACCACGGACCTCGCCTTCAGCGTGTCGACGATCTCGTCTTCGGTGGGAAGCTCGTCTTCGGCCGGGTCGGTCCGGTCGGTCACCAGCATCACGTGAAATCCGAACTGAGTCTCGACGAGGGTCTGGTGAACCTCACCAATCGGTGCGACCAGGGATGCGTCACGGAACTCCGGGACGTACTGGCCGGCGGAGCTGCAAGGCAGGATTCCGTCGTTGTCCGCGCTACCCGGATCCGAGGACAGCTCGGATGCAAGGGCGCCGAAGTCCTCGCCGGCGGCGAGACGGTCCATGGCCGATTGGGCCTCGGCTTCTGTCTCCACCAGGATGTGAGACACGCAAACCTGAGTCAACGAGACGACGGCTGTCTGCATCTCGGCATCGATCGCTTCCTGGGAAGGGGGGGCGAGTTCCCCGCTCAGCGCCTCCCTGACAGCCACATCGAGCAGACCCTGACGGGCAAAGTTGAGGAGAAACTCCTCGGTGACACCCTGACTTGCGACAAACTCTTCGCGGGTCACGTCGACATCGGCGGTGTCATAGATGCGATCGGCCTCGGCTTCCACCTCTTCTTCGGTGAACTCGATGTCGAACTGCTCGCTGGCTGCAGCGTTGATGATCTCCCATTGAACCTCGAAGCCGAGGAACTGGGCGAAGTCCTCTTTGGGGATGAGGGATCCCTCGGGCTCGATCAGGCTTTCGACATCGTCAACGGTGATGTCGGTTCCGTCGACTGTTGCTATCACAGCAGACGAGCCACCGCCACAAGCGGCGACCCCGAGCGCGACCAAAAGGAGAATCGGGACGAGTTTTTTCAAGAGAGGTCCTTTGCAGGATGAAGTCTGGCAGATGCTAGGTCTTGGACGCTCCTAAGGGGAAGCCGGGCTCCCGACGCCGTGAGACGCATTCACGCTTATCAGGTCTTCCACATCTCGCCGATAAACCCCACCAGATTCTCGACCAATGGCTCGTCGGCCGGGATGAAGAGAACCCCATCACGAGCTTGAAGA
Source organism: Actinomycetota bacterium (assembly GCA_027296205.1). GTDB lineage: Bacteria > Actinomycetota > Acidimicrobiia > Spongiisociales > ZC4RG35 > SZUA-217. Next base: position 7,183 of record JAPUJM010000074.1, on the reverse strand, counting down.
ACGGAGCGAGGCTGCAGCCGCTTCAGTCGTACCTCCTGGGAGGGTTTGAGGTCGACCGGCGAGATCCGAATCTCATGACGAAGCTTGACGATCTCGACGACACCGACCCGAATGGCCTCCACGCGAAGTTGGGCGAGCTCGATCAAGGCCACTGCCGCAGCGGGGAGTGGCCCATATCGGTCGACCCACTCGGCGGCGACGTCGCTCACATCGCTTTCAATGGTCGCCGCCGCCAGTCTCCGATAGGCCTCCAGACGCAACTCCTGGTCGGCGATGTAGGAATCCGGGAGGTGAGCGTCGACGGGGAGATCGATCCTCATCTCTGGCGGGCCGGTGTCTTCTAGCGGTTTGCCTTCCATCTCCTTGACCGCCTCGGCGACCAGTTCTGCATAGAGATCGAACCCAACGGCCGCTATGTGGCCGCTCTGGATCTCGCCCAGGATCGACCCGGCCCCTCGAATCTCCAAGTCTCGCAGAGCCAGTTGGAATCCTGAGCCGAGATCAGTCGACTCTCCGATCGCCTCGAGACGTCGGTGAGCCTCTTCGCTGAGCGATTGGTCCGGCGGATGGAACAGATAGGCGTAGGCCCTCTGACTCGACCGTCCCACCCGGCCCCGCAACTGATACAACTGGGCAAGACCAAGCAGATCGGCCCGCTCGACGACGAGTGTGTTGACCTTGGGGAGGTCGAGTCCCGACTCGATGATGGTCGTCGCCACCAGCACGTCGTATTCACCGTTCCAGAAGTCGATCATCCTCTGCTCTAGCTGTCTTTCGGACATCTGCCCGTGGGCGACCGCGTAACGGGCATCGGGCACCAACTCCTGCAAGCGGGCGACGGCGCGATCGATCGATTGGACACGGTTGTGGACGTAGAAGACCTGACCTTCCCTGAGCAGTTCACGCCGGATTGCGGCCGATACGGCTTGCTCATCGAACGGGCCCACGTATGTGAGGATGGGATGGCGATCCTCGGGTGGGGTCCGAATGTGCGTCACATCGCGAATTCCAGTGAGAGCCAACTCGAGAGTCCGGGGAATGGGGGTGGCGGTGAGAGTGAGGACATCCACTCCTACCTTCAATCGTTTCATGGCGTCTTTGGCGTTTACCCCGAATCGCTGCTCCTCATCGATGACCAACAGCCCCAGCGCCTTGAAGTGGACGTCTTCCGAAAGAAGTCTGTGCGTGCCGATGACCAGGTCCACTTCACCTGTGGCCAGGCCCTCCACGACTTGTCTCTGCTGTTTGGTGGTGAGGAACCTGGACAGGACCTCGACCCGAACCGGATACGGGGCAAGCCGCTCCGAGAACACCACGTGGTGCTGTTGGGCGAGCAGTGTCGTCGGGCAGAGAACCGCCACCTGCTTGCCGTCCTGAACCGCCTTGAAGGCTGCCCTGATCGCCACTTCCGTCTTTCCGAACCCAACATCCCCGAATATGAGACGGTCCATGGGGGTGGTGCCCTCCATATCGGTCTTGACATCTCCGATGGCTTTGAGCTGGTCCAGTGTCTCCTCAAACGGGAACGAGGCCTCCAACTCGCGCTGCCATGGGGTGTCGGGCTCATAGGCGTGACCCGTGGCCAGCGCCCTCTGACGATGAAGCTCCACCACCTGTGCAGCAACGGCGGCGACGGCCTTGCGGACACGAGCCTTTTGATCCGACCAGTCCTTGCCACCCATCCGCGAAACCCGTGGGGTCTCCCCGCCGGTATATCGCTTGACGGCGGCGAGTTGATCCACAGGCACGTAGAGCTTGTCTCCTCCGGCATAAGCGATGATCAGGTAATCGCGCTCGATTCCGACCATCGTCCGAGAGACCAATCCCTCGAATCTGCCAATGCCATGCTGAAAATGAACGACATGATCGCCCTCGGTGAGATCCTGGTACTGCTGCCGAGGCGGCGAAGGGATGCGCCCTGGCCTGCGATGAGCGCGGCGTCTTCCCGCGATCTCTTGCTCGCCGAGAACCGCGACGCCGAAGTCCGGGGCGACGAAACCCTTGTGTATCCCGACGGGAACAATCGCCGACCCGGAATTGGCCAGCGCGTCGAGTCGATCGATGGCCAAACCCTGATCTGCGAGAGCCCCGGCAACCCGGTCTGCGGCCGTCTCCCCATCCATGGCGACCACAACGGCGACCTCTCTCAGAAGCAATCTGTTCAGCCCGGCCGCCACCGATTCGGGATCACCTGCGGTGGCGTCAAGGGAGGTGATCTCGAGCACGGGGTCGGCAGGACCCGTCGGCGTCGACGGAATGCGGAGATGACCTCTTCCCCGAATCGCGTTCTCGAGATCGAGAAACAAGGCCGGATGATCTCCCGCCTCCGGGGCTGCTTCGCCCCAGGTTGGCGCCAGCGCCGCAGCCAACTCGGCCTCCTCTTTGATCAGATCGCGGCAGCGGTCCAGGCTGCGAGTCGGATCCAGGAGGACAAGGTGGCCCGACGCCTGCAGCTCATCGATCATGCACCGCTCATCGGCCAACCAGGGGAGCCAGGACTCGATGCCAGGAAACAACTGACTCTCGACGATGCGGTCCCATGTCGAAGCGGCCCAGGCTTCCGTCTTCACCAGGCCCGCCGCCCGCTCCCGAATACCGGAGTCCGGTCTCACCTCCCGAGCCGGGTATGCGACGAATCGCTCGACCGGGTCAAGCGACCTCTGAGTGGCGACAGAGAACTGCCGGATCTCGTCCAACCGGTCCCCCCAGAAATCGAGACGGATCGGCTGATCGGCCTGACCGGGGAAAACGTCAACGATCCCACCTCGAACCGCAAACTCACCTCGAGCCTCCACACGGTCCGTGCGGTGGTACCCGGCTCTTGCCAGATCCCGGGTGAGCCCGTCCATCTCGATCTCGTCACCGGGATGCAACGACAGGGGGGTCACATCGGAGTCGCTGAGTCGCTGGATGGCACTCCTCACGCTCGCCACGACTATGGCCGGTGAGCCGGAAGCGAGTTGATGACGTGCTTCGGCGCGCTTCGCCATGGTCGTCGTGTTGGGGGAGACATGTTCGAAGGGCAGAGTCTCCCAGGCTGGGGCAAACACCACATCGCTGGTGAAGAGCTCGAGGTCATCGACCAGTTCTTCGGCGTCGCCCTCGCCCGGCAGAATCACCAGCAACGTGTCGCCGAGACTTTCGAAGATGCCGGCGATGGCGAAGGCCCTGCCCCCGGGGGCGACCGACCAAACGGAGTCGAGGTCGGGCAACGGCGCGGAGCGCCAACCTGACAAAAGGGGTGCTAATGGAGCGGCCATGAGGAGCGGCGATGCTACAAGGGCAGCGTGACAAGGCTCCAGCGGCTAGTCATCCGGGTGGAGGAGTCCCTCGTCCGCGAACCACTCAACGGTGCGGCGAATCGTGTCCTCCACCGGGGTGTAGTGAAGACCGAGCTCCCTCGCGGCACGACTCCCGTCGTAGTGATGACCGTGGCCGATGACCCGGACCGCCTCCCGGCAGATCGGTGGTTGACGACGGATGACTCTGAAGACAGTCTCCACCACCACAGAGATGGCATAGAAGACGCCGGTCGGGAGAAAGCGAGGAGACACATCGCGACCGGTCACCGCAGACAGCAGATCCACCGCCTCCCGCATCGTCAGAGTCGCCCCACTCAGCAGATACCGCTCACCGGCGGTGCCCCGCTCAGCGGCCAGAACGTGGCCTCGGGCACAGTCGTCGATATCGACCAGCGAGATTGTCGTGTCGATCAGAAAAGGCAGCCTCCCCCGGGCGGCATTGAGAAAAATGCGACCCGTGCCTGTGGCCCGTCCCGGGCCCTGAACCGACGACGGGTTGACCGCCACGACATCCAAGCTCCCCGCCTCCCTGAAGAGGAGTCGCTCGGCCTCGGTCTTTGCTCGCTCGTACTCCGACAGGTAGAACCCGCGGTGAGAGACTGATTCGGTAGCCACCTCCCCTTTCCGCTCCCCCAGGGTCACCACCGATGAAGTGTGAATCATCCGCGAAACTCGTGCGTCCCGACACGCATCCATGACGATTCGAGTCCCTTCGACATTCACCCGCCACATGTGGTTCGAATCCCTGGCGCATATCTGGTTCACCCCGGCGATGTGAAACACCCACTCACAGCCGTCGACCAACGAGCGAACGCCGTCGTAGTCGAGGACATCGCCGGGGACCGGCGTTGCTCCGAGAGATCCAAGTTTGGCCGCGGACCCTGTCGAATGGGCCAGGGCTCTCACCTCGTGCCCGGATCCGACGAGATGGCTGGTCACCGCGGTCCCCACCACACCGGAGCCGCCGGTGACGGCGACCCTCACGTCTTTACTTCGGTTGGCTCCGTACGGACTGTGAGCCAGAACGCGGACAGGTAGCCCCACGCCGAACCGACCGTGGCGATCACCGCGAGAAGCATTGCCCACTGGTCCAGGTACCAGGGGCCCCATGGTTCCGAGAGACGGACAAATGCCAGGAAAATGGCCCAAAACTGGGCCACCGTCTTGATCTTCCCCCAGGTCGAGGGTTTTATCAGCCCGCCTCGCTGGGCAACAACCCCTCGCAGCGCCATCACGGCAAATTCCCTGAAGATGATGATCGACGCCGGCCAGATCGAGATTCTGTCCACAGAGACGAGGGCCAGGAGCGTCCCGGTCACCAGGATCTTGTCGGCCGTGGTGTCGAGGAAGCTGCCAAGAACTGTTTCATCCGAATAGCGTCTCGCCATATAGCCGTCGAGGAAATCGGTGAACGCAGCAATGGCGAAGAGTGCCCCTGCGATGAGGAAATGGTTGTCGATCTGGTCGGCCCGCGTGAAAGCCATGATCGGCAAGACCATGACGATCCGAACCAGGGCGAGGGCATTCGGGACGGAGATAACGTCTCCTCGACTAGAGCTCACCGATCATAAGCCCGCCACGGTCGGTGGGGCGGCACCCCACTAGACCCAGTCGAGGGACCGATCGAGCGCCTGACGCCAACGACCCTGCAGCCGGGAGCGTTCATCTGACGTCATATTCGGCGTCCATCGCTCGGCTTCGACCCAGAGCGACGTGAGCTCCTCCCGGTCGGACCAGAATCCGACGGCAAGACCGGCGGCGTAGGCCGCCCCTGATGCCGTCGTCTCCGCAACGGTGGGCCGGACCAACTCCACTCCGAGCAAATCGGCCTGAAATTGCATGAGAAGCGAATTGTGTGTCATCCCCCCGTCGACCTTCAACTCGACCAGATTCACCCCGGAATCCTCCGTCATGGCATCGAGGACGTCTTTTGTCTGATACGCCGTCGACTCGAGAGCCGCCCGGGCGATATGACCCCTGTTGGAGAATCGAGTCAAGCCGGTGATGACACCTCTCGCGTCGGGTCGCCAGTGAGGTGCAAAAAGACCGGAGAACGCCGGGACGAAGTAGACGTCTCCGTTGTCCTCGACCGAAAGGGCCAGATCCTCGACGTCGGATGCTTCACTGATGATCCCGAGATTGTCCCGGAGCCACTGCACCAGGGACCCGGTGACGGCAACCGACCCTTCGAGGGCATAGACAGTGTCCTCGCCGTCGATTCGATATGCCACTGTGCTGAGAAGACCGGCCTCGGACGGAACCGGATTGGCGCCGGTATTCATCAACATGAAGTTTCCGGTGCCGTAGGTGTTCTTGGCATCTCCGGGCGTGAAACAGACCTGCCCGAACAGGGCCGCCTGCTGATCACCGAGAACCGCAGTGAGCGGAACGCCGGAGAGCGGGCCGACGCACGATCCGATGTGCCCGACAGAGGCCACGATCTCTGGAAGCATGTGAGTAGGCACGCCGATCTCCATCAACAGATCGGAATCCCAGGTGGTCGTGACCAGGTCCATCAACATGGTTCTCGAGGCGTTGGTCACATCGGTGACATGTCGGCCGCCCTCGATACCACCGGTCAGGTTCCATGCCACCCAGGAGTCGATGGTCCCGAAGGCGAGCTCGCCTCTCGCCGCCCGCTCATGCAGATCGTGCTCGTCGAGAAGCCAGCGCACCTTGGGGCCGGCAAAATAGGTAGCCAGGGGAAGACCCGTTCTCGCCCGGAACCGGTCGGGTCCCTCACCGCCCTCGAGCGACCTGCAGAGATCGGCCGTTCGAGTGTCCTGCCATACGACGGCATTGGCCACCGGGTCCCCCGAGGAACGATCCCAAACCACCGTGGTTTCTCGCTGGTTGGTGATCCCGACGGCCACCAAGTCGCGAGGGGCAAGACCGGCCCGGGAAAGGGCTCCCTCGATGACCGACACGGTTTTCGCCCAGATCTCGCCTGGATCGTGTTCCACCCAACCCGGCTGTGGAAAGATCTGGCGGTGCTCCCGTTGCTCGAGTGAGACCACGGCCCCCGTTCGATCGAAGACCATGAATCGAGTCGAGGTCGTGCCCTGGTCGATCGCTCCGACGTACTCAGCCATCTCGACCCCGGTGAGCAGCCTGTTCCTGAGCGCGGTCCCTGTCGCCAAGCCACTGCTCTACGACGTCGGCCGCATCCTCCACCATCACACCTACCTCGGAGCGTTCGCTCTTCGCGAAAGGGCGCAGGACAAAATCAGCAGGATCCATCGAGCCGGGGGGTCGCCCCACCCCGATCTTGAGTCTGGAGAACTCCTTGGTACCGAGAGACTTCTCGACGGATCTAATCCCGTTGTGGCCGCCGCTGCCACCGGCCAGTTGGATGCGGAGACGGCCAAAGGCCAGGTCGATGTCGTCGTGGATCACCAGCAGATCCCCAGGAGCCACCTTGTAGTAGGCCAGCGCGGCCTGAACCGCTCCGCCCGACTCGTTCATATAAGTGTTGGGAGCGAAGTAGAGCGTTCGGTCTTCGCCGGACCCGGTCTGAGACACCATCCCTCGTACCCGCGATGGTGCTTTGCCAAGGGACTGCTCGGCACGATCCACAAGACGCGCCAACACGTCGAACCCGACATTGTGTCGGGTGCGGTCGTAGTCGGCCCCGGGATTGCGGAGCCCGACGACTAGTCGCACCGGTCTACTCGGTTGTCTCAGCCTCTTCTTCGTCTTCGGCCTCAGCGCCCTCTTCGACCTCACCCTCGGCAAGCTCCTCGCCCTCGAGCAACTCTGCTTCCTCGTCGATTTCTGGCTCTTCGACGATCTCGGCCGCAGGAACGGTGACCGACATGATGACGGCGTCAGAATCCTCGAGATAGATGATGTCCTCGAGCTCGGGGAGATCCTCGACACGC
>JAPUJM010000073.1 GCA_027296205.1 Actinomycetota bacterium | reverse complement strand
GAACACGACAGTCTGCAAAGCGTCATCCACGAAAGAGAAGTTACCGGGTGACCGCTTCTGCTGTCGTTCCGATCACTCGCCGACACGAACATAACGGCACTTATGTTGCGGTCCGAGAGACGACTAATTCACCACTGGGTTGTAGGTCGGTCCGTGTCCCCTTCCGTTCAGCGGCTTGTCTGGGCGACTTCGGCTTCCAGCGCCCGAGCGATGCCTACTTGTTCTCTCGTCATGCGCCGTGCCAGCTATCTGCCAGCTATCGACCCAGAAACCAGCCGATACGGGTTGGGACGTGTTGGTATGGATTGAGAACGTAACCCCTGGTAGATGCCATGTTCCTACTACTCGTTGTTACTGGCTGGTACTCGCTGGTATGGGTCTGGTGTGACCCCCAGTCAAGCGCGCTACCAAGCTGCGCCACAGCCCGTGATCGTGAAATGGTAGACGCGACGGGGCCACTTGCATCATCCGGCGTCCCAAACGAGTCGGTCCCAAGTCGCCGACTTCCGCGTTAAGGCCCCCTCGATACCTGCCGATCTTTGCATCGGGAGGTAGACGCCTTGCGAGACAAGATGATAAGGACCATTGGAGCCACCGTGGTGCTCTCCGGCATTGCCGTGGTGGCGATCGTGCAGATCGGCCCGGGTGGGGATCCGAGTGTGATCGAGCTTGTTACTGATGATCACGATCCCGCGTCGAGCGTTGCCGACACTCCTGCAACATTCGAGCCAGTTGCGACAGCCGAGCCTGCCCCGTTCGTCTATCGGGTCGGCGTTCTTGCCGGAGTGACCACAGACAACTTCTGGGCTTTCTACGGAGGCGAACCCTCGGTCTGGAATGCCTACATCCTGGGACCGACCAAGCCCGCCCTTTACTCCCTCGACCCGGTCGACGGGGCCCTGGCCCCCGAGCTTGCCGTCTCAGACGTAAGTCCTTCTCTCACTTCCGGTGGTTGGAGGGTGGAAGTCCCATTGAACGATTCGCTGTCGTGGAGTGACGGCGAGCCCGTTACCGCCCATGACATCGTGTTCACCTTCGAAACAAGCCGTGCTCTTGGCCTGGAGGGGAGTTGGAGCGAAGCGTTCCCGACCACGATCGGGTCAATGCATGCCGACTCCGAATACGAGCTTCGTATCGAGTTCACCGAGCGCCCCAATCTCGGTGTTTGGCCATACGGGCCGGGCCTGGCACCAATAATGGCCGCCCACGTCTGGCAACCCCTTGTTGGAGATGTTGACATGGCCGAGCTGTTTGCCCTCGCCGGGTCTCCCGATGTGGGAGGCGGACCGTTGGCGCTGGCCACGATTGGCGAGACGTTGGTGACGAGCACGGCCAACCCCGGATACCCCTTCGGGTCCGCTCCGGACATCGTCGAGTATCGCATCTACGAAGACGAGGATGCTGCTGTCGTCGCCCTCGGTGAAGGGGAGATTGATTCGATCCTGACCCCGAATGGCCTCACCGAAGATCACCTGAAGGAGGTCGCTTCGAATCCGTCGATCGTTGTCGAGACGAACCCTGCGAATGGCGTGCGGTATATCGGATTCAACATGAGCAGAGAGCCGATGTCGGATCTGGCTTTTCGGACGGCGTTGGCGTTGCTTCTCGACAGAGAGGGTCTCGCCGCCTCGATTCCCGTCGGGGGCTCGGTTGCACACAGCTTTGTCAGCAACTCCAATACCCGGTGGTTCGATCCTGAGGCGGTAGGAACCAACGCGGAGCGGTACTCGGGCGACCTCGCGACGCGTCTCGACTCTGCCCTGGACGGCCTCCGCGACGCGGGATACACCTGGTCAACGGTGCCGACAGTGGATGCTGATGGAGGGGTCGCCGCCGGTGCCGGGCTGAAAATTCGGGGACTGGCACCCGCACCCCTGACAATCCTCACTCCAGGAGACGCTTACGACCCAACTCGTCCCCTCTACACCGCCGAGATCGCCAAGACCCTGGGTTGGCTCGGATTCGACGTGAGACCGGTCGAAACCGACTTCGACAGTGTCGTCGACCTCGTCTTCACCCCCGGCGAGGACGGGCTCCTCCACTACGACATGTACCTTCTCGGCTGGTCTCTGGGCAATCCGGCCCTGCCCGGCTACTACCGCACCCTTTTCAGCACCGAAGGCAACATGAACAACACCGGGTACTCCAGTGCCAGGTTCGCCCTCCAACTCGAGGCGTACGAGGGTTCCTACAGTTTTGAAGATGCCCGCCAGGCGTTGTGGAACATGGAGAACACTCTCTCGGCCGACCTCCCCTATCTCTTGCTGTACACGAGCGAGATCACCGAGGTGTACCGCTCCGACCGTGTCGCCTTTGACGTCGCCTCCGCTCTTGGGGGTATTCAGGGACGACTCGGTGGCATCGGCGACGTGAGACCTGCCTCCTTGGTCACACAGGTACGCTCGTCTGGTGCCAGACGAGCAGGTCTCCGATCGCATCCTGACGATTCCCAATCTGGTCACGTTTGTCCGGTTGTTGGGTGTAGGCGTCTTCTGGTGGGTGCTGCTGGTAGAGGAGAGCATCGGTCTGGCTGCGGGTCTCATCTTCTTGATCGGCTCGACCGACTGGATCGACGGCTACCTCGCCCGCAAACTCGATCAGGTCTCCAAGTTCGGCACAGCGTTTGACCCGATAGCCGACCGTCTGATGATTGCCTCCGCCGTCATCGGAGGAATGATCGTTGACGTCGTGCCACTGGTCATCGGTGTCGGTCTCATCGCCCGTGAGTTGTTGATGGGCTTGGTGACACTGAGACTTCTCTCCAAAAGCGCCGGCACGTTGGAGGTTCGATATCTCGGCAAATTGGCGACCTTCATCCTCTACGGCGCAATACCCTTGTTCTATCTGGCGGCAATCGGCTTCCTCGGTGCGATCACCCTCTTTCTTGCGTGGGTGACGGGTGTCGTTGGACTGGCGATGTACTGGTACGTCGCATTCCAGTATGTGGGTGACGCCAGGAAGGCCCTCGCGGAGGTAAAGTCCGCGACCAGTCACGAGGAGAGTTGATGCAAATACCTGAAGACCTGCTCTACAACGATGAGCACGAGTGGATCCAGCGCAAAGATGGCTCGGTGGTGAGGATCGGTATCTCCGACTATGCCCAGGACCAACTCGGTGATGTGGTCTTTGTCGAGCTGCCGATCGACGGTTCAACCGTTGCCAAGAATGATCTTCTGGTTGAGATCGAGAGCACCAAGTCGGTTGGTGAGGTGTACGCGCCGTTCGCCGGGACGGTAGTTGCGATCAACCAGGCCGTTGCGGACTCACCGGAGTTGGTGAACACGAGCCCATACGGCGAGGGCTGGTTGGTCGAGATCGAGGTGGCGGACGAGTTCTCAGAGGAAGGTCTGGTCGACGCCGCCGCCTACAAGGACCTGACGGAGTAAGGGTCGCCGGCACATCTGACGGCGCTACCTATCATCTGTGGCGATGACAGACAATCACGGCGATGAGTCAGCCAAACCGAAGCCTGAGGTTGAGGTCGAGACTGACCCAACGGTCCTATACGTACCGATATCCGATCGTTCGGGTCACCCGCTCAGCCGTGACGAGGCTTCACACATTGAAGGTCTAACCGGGTTTGCCCTGGTCGTCGAGCGCGGCCCCCGTACCGGTATGACCTACATGCTCAAGACCGGCAACACCACCGTCGGTCGACACCCCGAGAGTGACATCTTCCTCAACGACGTGACCGTTTCGAGACACCACTGTCGCTTCGTGCTGACGAGTGAGGAGATGAGGGTCGAAGACAGCGGCTCGACGAACGGCACTTACGTAAATGATGAGCGGGTCGATCAGGCACAACTCGATGCGGGCGACGAGGTAATGGTCGGGCGATTCCACTTTGTCGTCGCCCACGGGGATGCCTGACACCCCTGCACTCAGCATCGGCGAGGTGATCAACCTCCTCCGGGAAGACTTCCCCGACGTGTCTGTGTCCAAGATCCGCTTCCTCGAAAGCCAGGGTCTCATCGATCCGGGACGATCGTCCAGCGGTTATCGGCAGTTTGATCCCGACGACATCGCAAGACTGCGTTTCATCCTCGCACAGCAGAGGGACCATTTTCTCCCCCTCAAGGTCATCAAGTCCAAACTCACCCTTTGGGAGAGGGGTGAGGCGGGCGAGGTTGTGGGCGGTTCGAGCTCGACGGCCCTCGATGAGTCAGGCGAGCCCCTCGACCGAGCGGATCTCATCAAACGATCTGGCCTGACGGAGGAAGAACTCGAACAGCTCATCGACGTCGGGTTGATTCGCCCTATCCCCAACTCGACGGTGTTTCCCCCCGAGGCTGGTGTCGTCGGTGCGGAGGCCAGGCGCCTGATGGACCATGGTCTGGAGCCGAGACATCTTCGATCCATACGTCTGTCCGTCGAACGTGAGTCCGATCTCCTGACCCAGTTGGTGGCTCCTCTGTTGAGATCCTCCAACGTCGAGTCGAGAGCCAGGGCAAAGGACGTGCTCGAGTCCTGCTCCGATTCGGTGAGGGCGATGCATGGTGCCCTGATGGCGGCGGAGTTGAGGCAACAGATCTCGTCATGAGACGTCTAAGTCGTGTCGCCGCTTCGGTGGCGCTGGTGACATTGGCGCTCGCCCTACCCGCGGCAGGCGCTCCACTCACCTTTCCGACCCGGGTCCAGGACGGTTTCGCCAGCCCCGGTCCACCGACGGTCACCGCAGCAGCATGGATCCTCTTCGACGAGTCGAGCGAAGTGGTGTTGGCCTCTCATTTTTCCACCCAGGAGAGAGCAATGGCATCGACCACGAAGATCATGACCGGCCTTCTTGCCCTCGAGGGATCCAATCTGACCGACGTCGTGACGATCTCGCAACGGGCCGCCGACGCCGGCGAGCGTGAGATCGACCTCGTTGCAGGCGAGCAGGTGACGATGAGTGCGCTCCTCAAGGCAGCAATGATCCACTCAGCCAATGACGCGGCGATTGCGATTGCTGAACACGTCGGGGGCTCGGTCGAGGGGTTCGTCGACATGATGAACGAGCGAGCGAGAGAGCTCGGGTTGACCGAGACTCACTTCGCCAACCCCCACGGTCTCGACGCCCCAGACCACTATTCCAGCGCCCGTGACCTTCTCGATCTCGCCAGGGTCGCCATGGCCTTTCCTGAGTTCAGAGACAATGTCCGGTCGAGGATCGTCGTATTTCCCGACGCACCGGACGGCAGTAAGCGGGTCGGAACCACGACAAACCTCCTGCTTGGTGACTACGACGGTGCCGGTGGGATCAAGACCGGGTTCACCTCGGAGGCACTCCTCACATTCGTGTCCACCGCCGAACGGGAAGGAAGACGGCTCTACGTCGTTGTGCTCGGATCAGAAGGAGACCGGGCTCACTTCGCCGACGCCCGAGTCCTGCTCGACTACGGATTCAAGCAACTCGGTATCTATGGGACGGTCTCGACCGGCAACCCTTACGTCTCTGCCAAGCAGCGAGTCGAGCCGGGACCTCTGGTGGCGACATCGAACATCGAAGCCTTCCTACATCTCGCCGGCCAAGGGCTCATGACCGATCCTCCGTCGCCAACAGCGATCGTGCCGGAACCAGTCCCTCTTCCCGTCGAGGTCGTAAACCGTCAGCCGGTGTCCCCACCCGACTCCTTGTGGGCAGCCTTCACCTTCTGGTGGGATCAGACTGTTGGAAGCTGACATGACGGACTATCCGTTCGCCGCCGAGGTGATCACCGAGGCTGACCTGAAGTCGAGAGTGAGCGAGTTGGGCGAGGCAATCTCCAAGGATTACCAAGGCCGGGCCCCGCTGTTCGTGGTGGTCCTCACCGGGTCGGTCCTTTTCGCGGCGGACCTCGTTCGCAACGTTGACGTCCCTTCCGAGGTAGATTTTCTCGGTCTGAACCGGTTCGGTGAAAGTGGTCGAATCGGGATCTCCATGGATCTATCGACACCCGTGTTGGACCGAAACGTGATCATTGTCGAAGACATCGTCGACACCGGGCTCACATTGACGGTCCTCCGGAGAATGATGATCGATAGGGGAGCCGCCTCCGTGTCGACCGCGGCGCTCTTCGACAAGACACGTCGTCGAGTAACGGATGTTCCCATCGAATACCGGGGATTCGAGGTAGGCGACGAGTTCCTGATCGGATACGGGCTGGACTGGCAAGGTGTCTACCGGAACCTCCGATCGATCTGGGCTGTGCTCGACATCGAAGCGTTTGTCGAGGATCCCAAGATTCTCTCCAAGCAACTGCATTCGGGCTGACCACTGTGCTGGCTCCGTCGCCGGTGATAACCTCCCACGATGGCCGATAACGGTGATTTGATCCCGATGGATGTGGTCGGTGTGAGGGTTGAGCTGCCTTCCAACCAGCCGATTGTCCTGCTTCGGGAGAAGGACGGATCTCGCTACCTCCCCATCTGGATCGGTGCCAACGAGGCCACCGCGATCGCCATCGCACTCGAGGGAATCCAGCCCCCACGCCCCCTCACCCACGACCTGATGCGATCTGTCATCGATGCTGTCGGGGCCCTCGCCGTTCGAGTGGTGATCACCGAGATGCGTGATTCCGTTTTCTACGCCGACCTCGCCCTCGAAGTTTCCGGCAAAGAGATCCAGATCTCGTCTCGGCCATCTGATGCCATTGCGCTCGCGGTCCGAACCGGCACCCCCGTTTTCACCATTTCTGGGGTCCTCGAAGAGGCGGGAGTCCACTTCGAAGAGGACGACGAGGAGGAGGAGGTGGCCCGCTTCCGCGAGTTCCTCGAGGAAGTAACCGTGGAGGACTTCCTCAGCGGCGAAGACCCCGAACAACAGGAGTGAACCCGAAGCAGCGCATTGGATACGGGCTGGGAGCCCTGGCGGTAATCGTGGTGGTGGGCGCCATCGGTTACATCGTCATAGAAGGGGCCCCCGTATTCGATGCCCTCTACATGGTGGTCATCACCGTCACCACCGTTGGCTTCGGCGAGGTATTCGATCTCTCCGCCGGCGGTCAATTGTGGACGATGTTCATCCTCATCGGCGGCTTTGGCATCGCCATCTACACTGCGATCGCGTCCATCGAATACCTGGTGGACCTCGGGGATCACCGGAGACGGAGACGTATGCAGAGCCAGGCCGCCAAACTGACCAACCACATCATCGTCTGTGGCTTCGGCCGTGTTGGACAAAAACATGGTCAGAGATACGAGACAGAGATGTCGACGTCGTCGTCATCGAAGTCTCGGCTGACAGAGTTCAAGCAGCCCGGGCGGCCGATGCCGTCGTCATAACGGGTGACGCGACACACAACGATGTTCTCGAGCTTGCCGGAATTGAACATGCCCAGGCTGTGATCGCTTGTGTTGCCGATGACTCCGACAATCTTGTGATCGCATTATCGGTCAAGGCACTGCGACCCGATGTCCGCGTTGTTTGCCGGGCGACAGAGCTCGAGTCAGAGCGAAAACTGTTTCTCGCCGGCGCTGATGCGGTCGTCGCACCCCAGGCGGTAGGAGCGGAGCGGCTGGCGCTGATGGCAATGCAGCCCGAATTGGCGCAGGTATTCGACGTGGTGGTAGCCGGCAGCCCGGTCGAGTTTCGAGTCGAAGAGTTGGACATAGCCACCAATTGCGATGTTGCCGGCAAAACCATCCAGGAGTCGGGGATCCGTCAAGACAGCGGAGCGCTGATTCTCGCTGTGGAAGGTGGGGAGTCCCAGGTGGTCGTCAATCCCGGCGCCGACGTCACGCTCGCTCCCGGTGATCGTCTGGTCGTCGTGGGGACAAAAGACCAGGTGGAGCGGGCGGCCGGGATGGTCAAATCGTCTTCCTGACCGGAATTTTGTTGGGTGAAAGCGCCGGCGATCGTCAGACGTCGGGACCAACCTGACGCGAGTTTTCCACAGGAAACGTTGACACGACGAAGGGTTCACCGTTAGCTTTCCCTCCGACGGAGTTACAAGCATGTAATCCGGAGGATTGAATGACACAAGAGCGAGAACTCGGTTACCGAGCGCCTCAGGTCTGCAAGCTGGTTGGTATCACCTACCGCCAACTCGATTATTGGGCTCGGACGGACCTGATTGTCCCCGCGCTTCGGCGGGCGAGTGGCTCCGGCACACAGAGGCTCTACTCATTCACCGACGTGGTCCAGCTGAAAGTGATCAAGAGACTTCTCGACGCCGGAATGAGTCTCAAGAAGATCCGGTCGGCCGTCTTGATTCTTCGAGAGCAACTCGACTCCGATCAGCCGCTGGCGGACGTCACCCTGTTGAGCGACGGTCAGACCATCTACGCCGCTCACTCCGAAGAAGAGGTCGTCGACGTCTTCCGCAGGGGCCAGGGGGTTTTCGGTATTGCCATCGGACCGGTTCGGGATGAGGTCGAAGGAGCGATTCACCAGCTGTTTCCGGAAGATGCAGAACTCACCGGGGCTATCGAGGCAGGGGCCCCCTGAGCACAGACCGCCCCGCGGCACGTCAGATCGAATTCGCCCACAACAGCGAGCGGCAGTTCGCCCTCCTTCTCGACTTCTATGGCGTCCCATGGGACTACGAGCCCAGGAGTTTTCCGATCGAGTTCGACTCGGAAGGTGAGCCAACCAAGTGGTTCACTCCCGACTTCTACCTTCCCGACGATGACTTGTTCATCGAGATCACGACGATGAACCAGAAACTCGTGACCAAGAAGAACAAGAAAGTCCGCCGTCTCCGGGCCATCCACCCTGACACCAAGTGCAAGGTTTTCTATCAACGCGACTATCTCCATTTGGTGGTCAAATACGGACTCGATGAGCCGGACCATCTCGAGGAAGCCGCCGCCCTCACCCGGATACCCGGTCGTCCCGAGATAGTGCGTCTAGAAGACCGGGGTGAGCGCCTGATCGGATGAGGCGCTCACCGCTGCACCAAACCAACACTGGGCTCGGAGCGCGTTTTATCGATTTCGGTGGTTGGGAAATGCCGGTTCAGTACGAGTCTGTTCTCGCCGAGCATCGCGCCGTGCGCAACTCTGTCGGTTTCTTCGACGTCACCCATCTTGGACGGTTCGAGCTGACCGGCCCGGGTGCCCATGACGCCGTCCGGAAACTGTTGTGCAATGACATCGAGCGCGTCGAGCCGGGTCACAGCCAATACACGATGATCCTCAATGGCAGCGGGGGGATTATCGACGACATGATCATTTGGTGGTGGGCGCCGGATGAGTTCTGGGTTCTTCCCAACGCCGCCAACCAGCAGAGGGTGATGGACGCCTTCGGAGACCAGCCGGGCTGTGCGGTGGCCGATCTGCAGATGTCGACCGTGTTGATCGCCCTCCAGGGACCGGAAGCGAAAGGGGTATTCGAAGACATGCTCGGAGTCGTGCCCGGACGGTTCCGGCTGACCCGAACCGAGTGGGATGGGGGACGCATCTCGATGGCCGGGACCGGTTATACCGGGGAGTCCGGTGGAGAGATCTGCACCGATCCCAGTACCGGGGTGAAGCTGGCCGATGCCCTCGTCGAAGCGGAGGTGACACCCTGCGGTCTAGGCGCCCGTGACACACTTCGCCTCGAAGCCGGCCTGGCGCTTTGGGGCGAGGATATCGACGAGACAACAACTCCCTATGAGGCCGGGATCAACTTCGCAGTGTCCCTAGATCACGAGTTTGTCGGCCGCGAGACGCTGGTTCGGCAAAAGGAGCACGGTGTCGAGAGAAAGCTGACTGGATTCGTTCTCCAGGATCGTGGGATCCCCCGTCACGGATACAAGATAAGGACCTCCGCGGGTGGCCGGGGCGATGTCACGTCGGGCAACCTGAGCCCAATGCTCGGGACCGGCATCGGAATGGCCTATATCTCTCCTCCACCAGACATGGAAACGGACACCATCGAAGTGGAGATCCGTGACCGCTGGGTACCGGGGCGACTCGCCACACCTCCTTTCCACAAGGTCTGACATGAGTATTCCCCTGGTGGACCGGCCGGAGATGCCCGATGGGTATGGAGTGAAGCCGGACGGGGCCTTCCTTTCCTGGGTGACGGTGGAACAGCGTCTCATCGACTCACTCCACTATTGGCTCTCGACAACAGGGCCCGACGGCGCACCTCACGTCGTTCCTCGTTGGGGAGTCTGGCTCGACGGGGCCTTCTGGTACGACGGATCACCCAAATCCCGTCACGCTCGCAATCTCGAGACCAACACCGCGTGCGCCCTTCATCTCGAAAGTGGCTCAGAGACCACCATCCTCTACGGCCGATCCGAGCCGTCGTCTCCGGTGGCCGGTGACCTGGCCACCCGGTTGTCTGCGAAATTCGTCCGCAAGTACGCCGGCCTCGGATACACCCCGCCGCCAGATGCCTGGGACGACGAGCTGGCCGGCGGACTGCGGATTCTGAGGCCCTCGAAAGGCTTGGCCTGGTCTCACTTTCCGGAGGATGTCACCCGATTCACCTTCGCCGACAGCCGTCCCTAGTGCCCCAACGCCAACACGCTGACGACCGAAACTACGTGGAGATCACTTAGGATCGGCTGACCAGGAAAAGGAGAAGGATTGGAGAGCGTCGCCACACCGGTTGCCCACAAGGCGATAGGCACCGAGTTGGTTCGGAACTGGACCCCGAGCAGCGAGCCGAAGGCAACCGTCGTGCTGGTTCATGGGCTCGCGGAGCACTCCGGACGATACGAGAGAACCGGCTCGCTTCTCTCCGACGCCGGTTTTCATGTCCGGTCTTTCGACCTGATAGGTGCCGGAGCCAGTGGTGGGGACCGCTGGGACATAGACGACTGGAACCGCTACCACGATCAAATCCAGACCCACGTCGAATGGGGGAGAGGGCAGGGACGTCCGGTGGTTCTGATGGGACACTCAATGGGGGGCAACCTCGTCCTTGGCTATGCCATCAGCGACCGGCCTCCCCCGGATCTCGTGGTCGCCTCGGCTCCTGCCCTGGGCGGGGGAGCGGCCTGGCAGAGAGCCATTGCACCCGTGGTCGCCAGGGTGTTGCCCACTCTGTCTATCTCCAATGGCCTCGAGGGTGAGCAGCTTTCGCGCGACCCGGCCGTTGCGGAGGCATACTTCGCCGACCCCCTCGTTCACCCAAAGTCGACAACCCGGCTCGGTGCTGCCTTGTTCGCGGCCATGGATGATGTTGTCGCAGGATGCGACGACCTGGATCTGCCGACGCTGGTGCTCCACGGAGGGTTGGACACCATTGTCCCCCCACAGTCCTCGGCATTCCTGGAATCCCTTCCCGGTGTCGATCGCCGGCTCTACCCGAGCTTGCGACATGAGATCCTCAACGAGCCGGAAGGGCCGGAGGTCGTCGCCGACATCATCGACTGGGTTGATGCCCGGATCTGATGCCGCTTCCCCGAGGCCTGGCCCGGTTCAACCGGTCTGTCACCAACAGGATCACCGGCCCGGCAGCAGCGCGTCTCGGTGGGTTCGGGGTACTCCATCACCAGGGGCGCCGGACCGGAAACGAGTACGAGACGCCGCTCAACGTCTGGAGACAGGGCTCGGAGGTGATCGTGGCGCTCACATACGGGTCAGATGTCGACTGGCTGAAGAACGCCAGAGCGGCCGAAGGCTCCATCATCGTGATGGGAGGCAAAGAGGTTCGGGTGGGTCGTCCCGAGATCATTCCCGAGGACGAGGGGCTGGCACGGGTCCCCAAAACCGTGGGCAGGCTCCTGGGGATCCTCGACGTAAATGGCTTCGTCGTCTTCCCGGTTCTCTAGTGCCTAGTCCGACCACCTCAGCAGCACCTTGGCCGACTCACTGCTCTGCAGAGCGATGAAAGCGTCTTCATACTCCTCAGCGTCGAAACGATGAGTGATGACCGGCGAGATGTCCAGCCCCGACTGAACGAGGACGTTCATCTTATACCAGGTGTCGAACATCTCCCGACCGTAGATGCCCTTGAGATTGAGCATGTTGAAGATCACGATCGTCCAATCGATCGGGAACGGTTCGGAGGGGATCCCCAGAATGGCCACATTGGCTCCGTGAATGGTGTTGTCGAGTATGTCCTGGAGAGCCTGCGGGTCACCCGACATCTCGAGAGCCACATCAAAGCCCTCCATCATCCCCAGATCCTTCTGGACCTGCCGGATATCCTCTGAGCGAACATCCACGGCTCGACTCGCCCCCATGCGCAGGGCCAGGTCGAGACGAAAAGCGTTGACATCGGTGACAACGACATTCCTCGCTCCGGCATGGTTGACGACCGCGGTGGCGAGGAGGCCGATCGGGCCGACACCCGTGATGAGCACATCCTCACCCAGCACAGGGAACTCGAGGGCGGTGTGCACCGCGTTTCCAAAAGGGTCGAACAAAGCGGCTATCTCCGGATCGATGCCCTCGATGTGACGCCAGACGTTGCCCTTGGGGACGAGCAGATAATCTGCAAACGCTCCGGGAATGCTCACGCCGATGCTCTCCGGCTGCTGACACAGGTGCCTCCTACCCGCCAGACAGTTGCGACAGTGCCCACAGACAACATGACCTTCGGCGCTCACCAGTTCACCTTCGATGAAGCCCGAGACGTTGGAGCCGACACCAGCAATGTATCCGGAGAACTCGTGTCCCACGGTCATGGGAACCGGGATGGTCGCCTGCGCCCACTCGTCCCACTGGTAGATGTGGAGATCGGTCCCACATATGCCAGTGGTGTGAACCTGGATCAAGACCTCGTCGGGTCCCGGCTCGGGAGTCGGCACCTCTTCGAGCCGAAAGCCAACCTCGCCCGGATGTTTTACCAACGCTCGCATCGTCATCCCCAGATCGGGTTCAGACCGGCGCCGGCGGAAAGGTAGGCAGGTGCGATCGTGTCTTCCCAGAGTTCCACCTTCGTCGTGTAGTCACAGAACGCCGCAGCTAGGGCACGTTTTGTGATCGAGGCCAGATCAGTCACGTCAAAGCCGTGGTGCACTTCAACGAACTCAATCTCCTTCGACATCGATGTGTTGCTCATCAGACGATTGTCCGTGTTGAGAGTGACGTTGAAACCGGCCCGATAAAGCGCGCCGATCGGGTGCTCGGACGCGGCTATCTGGCTGGTCGCGAGGTTGGAGGCCGGGCACATCTCGAGAGGAACCTGCCGGTCCCGGATGCGGCCGGCCACCGCCCCCAGTTTGACGATCTCGCCATCTTCGAGGACGCAATCCCGTACGACCTCAGCTCCATGCCCAAGACGTTCCGCCCCGCAAACGTCCATTGCTGATGCCATGTATGCCACCCCGTTACTGCCACCGGCCTCTCCGGCGTGGATGGTCAATCGCAACCCGGACTCCCGAGCACGTCGGCAGGCAGCCAGATGCACGCTCGGAGGATGGGCTGCCTCAGGCCCGGCAAGGTCGAAGGCCACCACGCCCAGGTCTCGTGAGGATTCGGCCAACCGGGCCATGTCCATGCTCCAGTCGAACTGGCGAAGGGCATCAATGATCAGCACCCATCGAATCCCGGTCTCGGCCTCACCCCGGGCGAAACCCGCAGAAACCGCCTCGATGACCTCTCGTGGCGCCAGCCCACTGCGTGTGTGGAGTTGGGGACAGAACCTGCTTTCCACATATATGACATTGTCGGCCGCCAGGTCCAGGGCCGCCTCGTGAGCCACGCGCTCAATCGCCTCTGTGGTTTGCATGACACCAATCGTGTGTTCGAAGGCCTCGAGATAGGTTTCCAGCGATCCTGATTCAGACTGATCGAACCAGGCCTCCAGGCCACGCTCGGTGCTACTGGGAAGACCTTCGTACCCTTGCTCCGCAGCAAGGTCGAGCACGGTTCCCGGCCGCAGCCCGCCGTCGAGATGATCGTGGAGCAAGACGGAGGGCAGGGCCATAAAGCCACGCTAGTGGTGTGTCGGGGACACAGGTTCCTCGAGTGTGCCACGATTGGGGTGTGCTCGAATCCCACGCAGGAAAGCTCTTGGTTGCCACCCCGCTATTGGTCGATCCCAACTTCTACCGCACGGTCATCCTGATGCTGGAGCATGACGAAGAGGGAAGTGTCGGCATCGTCCTCAATCGTCCAACCCAAGAGAGGGTCGACAGCCACCTCCCCGAATGGGCCGGGCGAACGGCGGATCCGGGTTTGGTCCATTACGGAGGACCGGTCGATCCCGACATCGCAATCGGGGTCGCTTTGGCCGCTGATGGCATGCCAACAGGCGTCCCCGGGCTCAGCCTCCTCGATCTGGCAGGTTCGCCGGGGAAAGAAGAAACACCGATTCGGGTCTACTCGGGCTATTCAGGCTGGGGATCGGAGCAGTTGGAGGGCGAGATCGCCATCGGCTCCTGGTACGTGGTTCAGGCGTCACCCGACGACCCGTTTGAGGACCCCGACGCACAATGGAAGAGGGTTCTCCGCAGGCAGTCGGGATTCCTCTCGCTGGTATCCACCTATCCGCACGACGTAAGTCAGAATTGAACCCGCTTCACTGCTGGTCGGGACTCTACGCTGGACACCCGTGACCGCCGGCACCGCTCCCCGTCTCCGACCAATTCTGAGGAGAAACGCACCGGGACTTGTTGTGGAGAGAGAGCTGTGGGACACCGAGTCAACAGTTGTCGTCGGTGTGGATGAAGTGGGGAGAGGGGCATGGGCAGGGCCGCTGACAGTCGGTGTGGCCGTGGTTCCGAAAGACCGTCGGGTCTACAAGATTCGCGATTCGAAGATGCTGACAGAAGCCGAGAGGGAAGCCCTTTTCGAACGTGTCGCCGAGTGGTGTTCCGCATGGTCGGTGGGACATGCATCGTATTTGGAATGCGATGAGCTTGGAATGTCGGCTGCGCAGAAGCTGGCCGCACGCCGGGCACTCGAGAGGTTGGGTGTGACCCCGGATCATGTTCTGGTAGATGGCAACTGGGATTTCGTGGGCGGTGCGCGCACCATTGTGAGGGGCGACAGCACCTCCCTCTCCATCGCGGCCGCATCGATCCTCGCCAAGGTGACTCGTGACCGCATCATGCGGGCACAGGCCGATCAGTTCCCGGCCTACAACTTCGAAGGCAACAAGGGCTATCCCTGCCCGAAACACAAGTCCGCTCTCCAGGCGTTGGGACCGACGGCGATACACCGAAGATCCTGGGTTTTCATGGACCATCTCATGTGGAACGGATTGGAGCGTTTCCATCGACCTGGCGCCCAGTTGGAGATCCCGTTCGCCGAGTGATCTTCTCGAGGGCGTCTGCGGCCTCGAAGGAGTCGTAGTCGGAAGCACACCCCCTGATGTAGATAATGGCCTTCATCCAGCCGAACCCGCCCCGATGATGATGATGAAGTCATCCATTGGTTTGGCACAGCCAACCCAATCGGGGCACTGGAGACAGGTACCTTGGCCCGGTGCAACTCTCCGAAAGGGACCGGTCTCTTCTCGCCGGTGAGCCGGGCGAGGCCCAGAAGCTCGCCATGGAGCTATTGATAGCCGTTGGCGAGACCGATGGCGCCCATCATCTGATCGACATCGAAGCGGCTCACGTCGACGGATGCTCTTATCACGGCCAGGCGGGTGTTGATTTCGCCCACATGCTCGTCGAGGGCCACGGCCGGGTGCAGGTTCCGACGACTCTCAATGTGTCCTCCCTCGACCTGCTTCACCCAGATCTCTACAAGGGAGATTCGGCAGTGGCCGAGTCAGCGAGAGCCCTCATGAACCTTTACGTCACTCTTGGATGCCGGCCTACCTGGACCTGTGCCCCGTACCAACTCCAAGATCGACCATCGTTCGGCGAGCAGATCGCCTGGGGAGAGTCGAACGCGATCGTCTTCGCCAACTCTGTTCTTGGCGCTCGCACCAACCGGTACGGCGACTTCATGGACATTTGCTGTGCCCTTACCGGTCGGGCTCCATACGCGGGGTTGCACACCGATGCGGGGCGTCTTGCGACGATTCGGCTCGACGTTGTGGTGCCCGACTCGATCCTCGATGACGACATCGCCTATCCGCTGCTGGGCCACGTTCTGGGCCAGCTGGCCGGTAATCGTGTCCCGGTGATCACAGGGCTCGATGAGCGTGCCAGCGAAGATCGCTTGAAGGCTCTTGGCGCGGCGGCGGCGTCCTCCGGTGCGGTGGCGATGTTCCACGTGGTCGGGGTCACCCCCGAAGCGGCCACGCTGAGTGAGGCCCTCGGGAACGCACCACCGCAGCAGGTGGTGAGCATTTCCCCTGACACACTCCGGGACGCCCGACGCGAGCTCACCACGGCTACCGGAGCGCTGGGAGCGGTGAGCGTGGGGACACCTCACATGTCGCTTGACGAGCTGGTCTCCCTGGCGGCGTTGGTCGACGGTCACAAGACGGCAGTCCCTTTCTACGTCAACACATCACGGCATGTGCTCTCAGAAGCCGAGACCGCGGGAGTGATGACTCCTATCGAGGCATTTGGCGTCATCGTCGTAACCGATACCTGCACGTACATGACACCGATCATGGGCGACATCGAAGGTGATGTCATGACCAACTCCGGCAAGTGGGCCTATTATGCACCGGCGAATCTCGGAGTCGGCGTCGTCATCGGCTCTCTTGCCGACTGTGTCGAATCCGCTGTGACCGGTTCAGCCGTGACGACGGGGGAGTGGTCATGAAGGTCGATCGTGTCCTGGTTGACGGAGTGGCCACCGGTGAAGTCCTCGCTCTCGACGCACCCCTTTCCATTTGGGGTGGTGTCGACGCCGCATCTGGACGCATCGTCGAGGCGACCCATCCCCAGTTCGGTGAGGCTCTGGCAGGCAAAATCGTCGTTCTTCCTCACGGCCGCGGGTCGAGCTCATCCTCGTCGGTGCTCGCCGAGATGCTCCGCATCGGAACCGGTCCGGCGGGAATCGTCCTGGAGGAGCCCGACTCGATTCTTGTGATCGGGGTACTGGTAGCCGGCCGTCTTTACGGAGCAAGGTGCCCGATCGTCCTGACGTCGAGTACCCCCAAAGACTGGGGTGTTTGGCGTATCACAGGCGATCAACTCGAGTCGGCTCACTGACCAATATCCTGCAATCGATGAGGCGCCAGAATTGGACTGGAGGAATTTGCCGTTCTTGCCGATAACCACGGCGAAATGCCGGTCATCGAAGAACTAAGCGAGCTGTTCCTGCGGATGCCGGTGGCTCTCTATCGCACCACAGAGGGCGGCAAGATCCTCGCTGCCAACACCGCAATGGCGAACCTTCTCGGATACGTCACCGTCGAAGAGCTGATGACTGATCTGGCCACCATCGAGACCGTCTATGTCGATCCTTCGCAGCGCAAACACTGGATTGACGAAATCTCGGTAGCAAACGCCGTGAACGACTTCGACATCGAGTTGAAACGCTCGGACGGCTCAACCGTCTGGGTTCGGGACACCGCCCGGGCCATTCGAGACGTCGACGGCCGGATTGCGTACTTCGAGGGCGCACTCATCGATCAGACGGAGAAGATCAAGGCAAAACGGGCCAGTGACGAGTTTCTCGCCACCGTCTCCCATGAGTTGCGCAACCCAATTGCTGTCATGCTTGGAATGGGTGAGGAGCTCGCCAACAACTACGACACCTTCAGCGACGAAGACCGTCGAGACATGGCGCGGCTGATAGCGCGGCAAGCCGATGATGCGGCTTGGCTGATTGAGGACCTGCTCGTGGCCTACCGCGCGGACGTCGGCAGGGTTGTCGTCTCCCCACAGGACTTCGAGATAGTCAAAGAGACCGAGCGGGTGCTCGAAGTGGTGGATCAACCTATCGAACTCCAGGTGCGAGGTGAAGAGTCTCGGGTTCATGCAGATCCGCGTCGGGCCCGCCAGATCATCAGAAACCTCGTGAGCAATGCCATTCGCTACGGGGGAGAGCAGGTTTTCGTCCGAATCGAGCCCACCGGAGACCGGGTCGAGGTTCGGGTCTGCGACGACGGTGAAGCCATCCCGCAACAGGAGCTCGAGAGGATATTCAAACCCTTCGAGACCGGCACCGGGGAGCAGCATCCCAAGTCCGTGGGCCTTGGTCTCTCCGTCGCCCGAAAGCTGGCCCGCCTCATGGAGGGTGACCTCACCTACCGGCATGTGGAAGGGTTCTCCTGTTTCGTGCTCTCCCTACCGTCGGTTTGAGGCACACCCACCTGTAGGAGCCCGCTGAATATAATGCAGACTCCTAATCTGGCGGTGATGCGTGTCTTAGTAACCGGCGGGTCCGGATTCATCGGGAGCCACACCGTGGTGTCGCTTCTCGAGGCCGGCCACGACCCGGTTGTCGTCGACAATCTGTCCAACGCCAGTCGCTCTGTGCTGGCACGAATCGGTGAGATTGCCGGGCGGCAACCGGAGTTCCACGAGGCTGACATCCGCGACCGAGACGCCATGGGCTCGATCGCTTCTTCGGGCTTCGATGCGTGCATCCACTTCGCAGCCCTCAAGGCGGTCGGCGAGTCGGTGGAGAAGCCAATGCTCTACTACGACAACAACGTCGGAGGAACAATCGCTCTCCTCGAAGTGCTCATCGCCTCAGACATCACCACTTTCGTGTTCAGCTCGTCGGCGACGGTGTACGGCGACCCGACCGAGCTTCCCCTCACCGAGGACATGCCAATTGGGGTGGCGACAAACCCGTACGGCTCGACGAAGATCATGATGGAGCAGATCCTGAGGGACGTTCAGGAGGCCAACCCAGATTGGAGCGTGTCCCTGCTTCGCTACTTCAACCCGGTTGGCGCCCATCCGTCAGGGTTGATCGGGGAAGAGCCTCGAGGCACACCAAACAATTTGATGCCATATGTGGCCAAGGTCGCGGCCGGAGAGCTTGCCCGGCTCAGCGTGTTCGGTGGGGATTATCCAACGCCGGACGGGACCGGAGTGCGCGACTACATCCACGTGGTGGATCTTGGCGAAGGTCATGTCGCCGCTCTGGACACTCATGCGGGAGATGCGGGTGTCCACACCTACAACCTGGGGACCGGCGAAGGCAGCAGCGTCTTGGAGGTCGTGCACACTTACGAGGAAGTCTCCGGTAAGCCAATTCCCTACGAGGTGGTGGAGCGCAGGGCGGGTGACGTCGCTGCCAATTGGGCGGATGTGACCCGGGCCGAATCGGTGTTGGGATGGAAGACATCCCGGGATCTCGCCGACATGTGTGCCGATTCCTGGCGCTGGCAGCAGAGCTACTCTCGCTTGCCGTGACCGACCTGATCAGACGAGCAGAAGACTGGATCGCCGGGGATCCCGATCCGCAGACCCGGTCCGAGCTCCAAGACCTCATCGATACGTCTGACACAGCCGAGCTCGAAGCGCGTCTGGACCAATCACTCTCTTTCGGGACCGCCGGGATAAGAGGGAAGGTCGGCGCAGGCCCCAACCGCATGAACCGGGCCGTGGTCATCAGAACAACAAGTGGTCTGGCCAGCTACTTGATCGATGAGAACGACGGTGTGCCGGAGCGCCCCGTCGTGGTGGGGTTCGATGCACGACCGACAAGCAAACAGTTTGCGGAGGACACCTCTGGCGTCCTCGCGGCCGTGGGTATCTCCGTCGTCTTCTTTCCCGACTTTGCACCCACGCCTCTGGTGGCGTTTGCCGCCAAGCAACTCCGGGCGGCAGCCGCTGTCGTCGTTACGGCGTCGCATAATCCGCCGGCCGACAATGGGTACAAGGTGTATGCGGACAACGCCGCGCAGATAATCCCCCCTGTTGACGGTGACATCGCCTCCGCGATCGACCTCGCCGCTCCAGCAAGAGAGGTGGCGCGTGTCGAGTCTGCATTCGCTGGAGGGTCGCCACTGGTCACCCCGGTGCCGAACGACATCCTCGATCAGTATTGGGAACAGGTGAACGCCAGTCGTCCTTCGCCGATCCGCTCCGACATGACGGTGGTCTACACGGCGATGCACGGCGTCGGCGGTCGGGTGCTCGAGGAGTTGTTTCGTCGAGCCGGACACAGCGGTCTCATCACGGTTCCCCTCCAAGCAGAGCCAGACGGCACGTTTCCGACAGTGGCGTTTCCCAATCCAGAAGAGAAGGGCGCGCTCGATCTAGCCACCGAGCTTGCAGGGCAGGTAGACGCCGACCTGATCATCGCCAACGATCCGGACGCCGATCGTCTGGCGATTGTCGTGCCATCTGAAGACGGATGGCGACCACTGACGGGGAACGAGATTGGCGTCCTGCTCGGCAACTACATCCTTGAGCACGTCAGTGGAGAGCTGCGGCCAATCGTCATGAACTCGATCGTCTCCAGCCCGATGCTTGGCCACGTCGCCGAAGCGCGAAGGGCCCTGCACGAGGTCACCCTGACCGGCTTCAAGTGGATCGCCAACGCCGCCATGGCATTGGAGGCACTCGGAAAGGGCCGATTCGTCTTTGGCTACGAAGAGGCACTCGGATACACCGTCGGGTCGACCGTCAGGGACAAGGACGGCATCTCTGCGGCTCTCGTGTTCTGCGATCTGGTCGCCGGGTTGAGGAGCGAGGGTCGGACCGTTCTTGATCAATTGAACGACCTGTGGAGGGAGTTTGGACTCTGGGTCAGTGCCCAGCACTCGATTGTCAGACCCGGGGCGGAGGGGCTGAAAGCCATCCAATCGGCCGTGGCGACTCTGGCAGCGAACCCACCTGACACCTTGGGCGCCTACGAGATCGACGCCGTCACCGACTTCAGTGTCGGCGCCGATCAGCGGCCTATGTGGCTCGGCGCCCAAGCCCTGGTGGAGCTTTCGCTGGGTGATCAGGGAAGGGTTCTGGTTCGTCCCAGCGGCACCGAGCCAAAGTTGAAGATCTACGTGGACCTGCGGAGCGAGGCCGGAGCCGAACCCCAGAAGCGTCACGCGGAGCTCACCGATTCTTCAGCCAAACTGGCCGGGGCTTTTGCCCAAACCCTGTCTATCTAGCCGGAGACGTTGCTGTGGGTGACCACACCACACTGCTTCCAGCGATCCTCGCACCTCCTCCGCCTCGACCGGCTAATCGGAAGCGTCGGTGTCTCGCTGGTTGTACAGATATAGCCAGCCGACTCCGTGGATCGTCACCCCGACCAACAAGACAACTCCTGCGCCGGTGAATCCGGTGAAAAAGGCGGCGAGGGCCGCTACCACTGCTGCGGCCACCAGGGCGACCCGAACACCGTTGAGTGGACCGAACATGACCACACAATATGTCATACGGCAATAACGTGCCACAGTGCAAAGATCTGCTGATGCCGCACCGACGCTGGGGCTCCTCACACTTACGTTGATGGTGACGATCTCTTGCGGTGCCAGGGACCTGACCACGGATCAAACGACCGTGTCGACAATCTCATCTACTTTGGCGGCCAGCAGCACGTCTTTGACCACATCGACTGTTCGACAGTCGACCTCGACGAGCGAACCACCCGCATCGACTGTGCCCACCAACCCACTGGGACTCCTCACCACCACCGGAGTGCCTGTCACCATCCTGGCGGCCACCCTCCTCGGCTACCAGGTGCTGACACCGTGTGGGAACGAGGTCTTGCTCGAGGACGGGGTGGCTTTTGGGACGACAACCGTTGTCATCGACCCCGGCCACGGAGGACCGGTGGACACCGGGGCGGTGGCTTCGACCGGTGTGGCGGAAAAGGAGATCAACCTGCTGGTGGCCCAGGCCGTCGAGCAACTCCTCTGGGAACAGGGCATCTCGGCCGTGGTGACACGTTCGGGAGACTACGCCTCTCCTCTCAGCGTACGGGCCCAACTCGCCGACAGCCTCGATGCCGAAATCATGGTGTCGATCCACCACAACTCACCGAGTCCAGGGCCGTCGCCGATTCCCGGTGTCGAGGTGTTCATTCAGGCCAACTCCTCAACGTCGCGACGTCTTGGAGGTCTTCTCTGGAAACGCGCGATGCAGGCGCTTGATGGATTCGACATCATTTGGGTTGCAGCGGACGATGCCGGTGTGATGACCGTTCTCAACAGTCGCGGTGACGATGCCTACGGGATCATCCGCCATCCTCAGACATCCACTGCCCTGATCGAACTCGGCTACATCTCCAACCGCGCCGAGGCCGAGCTTCAGCAAGATCCGATGTATGTCCCCGTCGCCGCCGGGGCCATCGCCCAAGCAATCTCCGAGTATCTCCAATCCGACGGCGAAGGCTCCGGCTTTGTCGCAGGAAGGGTGTTCAACCCCGAACCAGGGGTGGGCAAAGATGTCTGCACCGACCCGGACCTGGGCCGTTGATGCGCCGTCCATCCTGGTCGACAGTGGTCTTGATTGTCGGTTTGACCTCGCTCTCATGCGCCCAGGGGAGCGACGAGCAACAATCCAGCATCACAGAGAATGCAAAGGAGGCCGGAATCTATCCCGATGTCATCGCGGTTGAGACGCAGCGAATCGCCGACGGCAGCTATCGGTTCGACGTCACCATCAGCTCTCCATATGACTCCCCGGAGCGATACGCAGATGCCTGGCGTGTTGCAGGTAGCGACGGCGCCGAATACGGCTTGAGGGTATTGCTCCATGACCATGCGAATGAGCAGCCGTTCACACGATCGCTGAGCGGAATCGAGATCCCGGATGATGTCGACTCGGTCACCGTCCAAGCGCGGGATCTGGTCAACGGTTGGGGTGGCAAGACGATCGAGGTAGAGCTAGACGCCGATCGGTAGCTACCGTCTCGGGCCAGACCGGGACCACAAACAATTGGTTTATTGGGATGTTCCCCGTTCCCATGAGCTGTACAGCCTGCCGTACACCCCTCCGTCGGTCTTGAGTTGGGCATGGGTGCCGTCCTGGACGATTTCGCCCTGATCGAACACCAGAATCCGATCGGAGGCCTCCGCCGTAGACAACCGATGGGCAATCGTCACCACCGTTCGGCCTGCCGTGAGCTCGTTGAGCGCCTGGCTTATCCGAACCTCCGTCACCGGATCGACCGCCGACGTCGCTTCG
The DNA here is from genome assembly GCA_027296205.1 of Actinomycetota bacterium. Taxonomy (GTDB): domain Bacteria; phylum Actinomycetota; class Acidimicrobiia; order Spongiisociales; family ZC4RG35; genus SZUA-217. The sequence continues at coordinate 3,172 of JAPUJM010000073.1, read as the reverse complement.
TCGAGGATGAGAAGGTCGGGGTCCGCGATCGCAGCTCGCACCAGTGTGACCAGTTGGCGCTCACCCACAGAAAGGGCACTACCACGTTCACCAACCGGGGTGTCGAGACCGGCTGCCAACTCGTTGAGCCACTCCCTGAGACCGAGATGGTCGAAGACGGCAACCAGGTCTTCCTCGGTGGCATCGGGGCGTCCCATCCGAACGTTGTCCGCAATCGAGCCCCGGAAGAGAACCCCATCTTGCGGCACCATCACCACCCGGTCACGGAGCGATGCAAACCTGAGAGTGCGAACATCAACATTCCCGATCAGCACCCTGCCCTCGGTGGGATCCATCAGTCTGGAGAGAAGCTTGGCGAAGGTCGTCTTACCCGACCCGGTTTCGCCCACAATGGCGACTCTTTGCTCCGGGGGTATCTCGATCGTGGTGTCACGCAGCGCAGGCGATGCGGTGGCGTCGGCTGCCGGCTGGCCCGACTGCGGATAGCGGAAGGTGACCCGCTCGAAGTGCACCCCGACCGCCTCGTGTGGCAGGTCCACACCATCGGGCCCGGGGTCGGCAACGTCGGGTGCGATGTCGAGTATGTCGAGAACTCGTCGCCAGCCGGCTACCGCCGTCTGCGCCTCATTCACGGCTTCGCCCATGATCTGGACAGGTTGAACGAATAGCTGGACGAGGAAGAGGAACGCAACAACGGTGCCGACGGTGGTGGATCCCTGAGCCGCCATCACCGTGCCCACCACCAGGACGGCGGCGACAACCACCGAGGATGAGATTTCGCCTGCACCCGAGAATGAAGCAGACAACCGTCCGGCTTTGACGGCGGCGCTCCGATGGCTCTCGATCGCCTCCTCGAGACGTTTGCGGGTCCCTGACTCAATGCCATAGGCACGTATCACGGGTGCACCAACCACGGTCTCCGCGAGGAGAGCAAGCATGTGGCCGACCCGCTCGCGCACTATGAGATAGGCGACCTCGAGCCTGCTCTGGAACCAGCGAATCATCAAAACGATGAACGGCACGAGGGCGACGACGATCAGACCAAGCGGTACCGAGAGCACGAGCATGACAATGAGGGCCAGAATGGCTTGGCCGCCATTGATGATGATCATGAGACCGGCCCACTGCATGAAACGGCTGATCTGATCGACATCGGAGGTGACCCGCGAGACGAGCACGCCTCTCTGCTCGGAGGCCTGGTGGAGCATCGACAGATCATGGATGTGTCGGAACGCGCGGATGCGGAGACCCGATAGGGCGGTTTCGGCGACGCGGGCCAGACGAAGGTGCATCCACCCGGTGGCGCCGGCGGTGATCAGCACCGCCGCCAGCGCGATGAGCGTCATCTGGACGACGAAGCCGATATCAATCGCCCCGTCATCGAGGCCGCCATCGATTATCTGCTGGATGGCGATCGGCACAATCACTCTGCCGGCGGTCGCCACCAGGGCAATGCCAATGGTCCCCGCAAGCCCTCGACGGAGCTCGGGGGAAAGACTCAGACCTCGTCGGATGGTGGCGACGGCACCCTTCTCGGTGCCCTCCGTCGGTACGGTATCGACGGCCGCTCCAGCGGTCACGCCGGCTCCTCTATCTGGTCGTAGGCATCGATGAGGCTCCGATAGGCCGGGAGGGACCTGTAAAGCGCCTTGTGTGTGCCGCGGTCGATGACGCGGCCGTCCTCGATGTAGATCACCTCGTCGGCAAGCACTATGGAGGACCGTCGATAGGCCACGATCACCACGCTGGTGTCCAACTGCTCCAAACCGTCGAGGATCGCGCTCTCGACGGCCGGGTCGACAGCAGAGGTGGCATCGTCTAAGACGAGAAGTCTCGGCTCCCGCACCAGTGCCCGGGCAATGGCGATACGTTGTCTCTGTCCACCGGAAAGCGAGGCTCCGCGCTCACCAACAACCGTGGCATATCCGTCGGGAAGCCCCATGATGAAGTCGTCGGCTTGGGCGAGTTCGGCCGCCGCGATCACGTCGGACTCGTCGAAGGGCTCGCCCAGCGTGATGTTGTGATAAACGGAGTCGTTGAAGAGGAAAGTCTCCTGGAAGACGACGCTCACCGACCGGGCAAGTGCCGACCGGTCCAGATCGACCAGACCGCGGCCGTCGAGACAGATCTCACCCTTCTCGGGGTCGAAGAGTCGCACCAGCAAGTGGGCCACTGTTGATTTGCCAGACCCGGTGGGGCCAACAAGGGCAACCCTCGTCCCGGCGCTTACATTGAGCGTGACCGACTCGATACCGCGGCGCTCGTCATCGCTCATCAGGCTTTCTGTACTGCCAGCGGAGGCGGAAAGGTCTTCGTGCTCGGTATCCGCATACAGATATCTCACCGACTCCGCAGAGGCTTCGGCGCCACCATCCTCGGAGGTGCCGACCGCCCCGTACTCAACGCGTGCCTCCTCGTTGAGGACGGCCTCGACCCGATCGAGCCCTACCACCGAGCGAGGAATCTCACCGAGCAGCCACCCGAAGACTCGCATTGGAAGCGCGACGAGCCTGAAGAGGTAGGCGAAGGCTATGAGGGACCCGGTGGTGAGGACGCCTTGATCGACCCTCCATGCGCCAACGGCGAGGATGGCAAGTATGCCGATGCTGGGTAATGCCTCGATCACCGGATCAAAGATCGCCCTCAGACGACCGACCTCGACCATGCGGTCTCTCAGGGCGTCGGATCGCTCCCCGAACCGGCCTACCTCCGCATCCTCACGGCCCAGAGTCTTGACGACCAGAGCCGCATCGAATGACTCATGGGCGATGTCGGCAACTTCGGCCCGGAGCCGCTGGGCCCTGGCGGCGACAGCCCTCATCCTTCGCTGGAACGTATAATTGACGATTAGCAGCGCCGGGCCTACCGAGAAGCCGATCAGCGCCAGAAAGGGATCGGTGAGAAGGAGAAGAATCGCGGTGACGACGAGCATGATGATGACCCCAAAGGCCATCGGTAGGGGAGCGGCGACGAAAGAGGCGGCTTCGACGTCCTCGTTGACATTGGCCAGCAATTGCCCGGTGGAATGGCGACGATGCCATTCGACGGGAAGATCGAGATACCGATCGGTGACGTCGACCCGGTCCCGATACTGGATTCGATGTTGGGCGAAGTAGGCGCCCATGCGACGCAGGGTGATCCCCACGGCTCGAGCAATCGAGACACCGATCAC
>JAPUJM010000072.1 GCA_027296205.1 Actinomycetota bacterium | reverse complement strand
CCGCGCTCCCGCGCCCGCAGGATGTCGATCGCCCCCAGGTCGAACATCGGGTTGCCCGGGATGCTCAGCTCTTGCATGAAACGGGGGAAGTTGTTGAGTACCACCGCGCCGGGATGCTGGTTTCCGAACGAGTAGAACAGGTCGGTCATCCCGATCCGGGCGGTGATCTTTGGCGATCCGGCCTGCCGACTCGCCGGGAACGGCACCTCTTCGATGTCTTCGCCGGTGTCATGGCGGCGCAGCGACAGCGATTCCGGCAGCAGCGAATGCAGCCGGTACACCTCGACGAATTCTTCGGTGAGCCCAAACGGCGATCCGTGTTTGTCGAGCTTGTTGCCGACGACGCCACCCATCTCGGGGTTGCGGACGTTGAAATCGGCGATCGTCTTGCGATCCTTGGCCTTGCGAAACTTGTACGTGAGCATGCCGTACCAGTTGGAGTTGAGACCCAGGTCGAGGCTGTAATTGGGGAGGATGGCCGGCGTCCATTCGACGGAATGGATCTTGGCCATGACCGCGGCGTTGACCAGGCGGGCGACGTTGAAAAGCCGGTCGTCGTCCCACTCGGGGTAGTGCTGCTTGAGGTGGTCGCAGATGGCGTTGTGTTCGCGGGCAAACAGGTTGTGCATCATTGCCAGGCCAACCCACCAGTTGCGAACCATTCCGCTGTCCTCGACGCCTTTGCTATCGAGTGGCAGCGTGCCGTCGTCGTTGAGGTCGAGTTTGCCGTCGACACCGCTGCGCAGCCGGTCTTGGGTGTCCTGGTCGCTGCCGTAGATCTGCGACCCGTCCCACCAATGGGTTACCTCGTTGATGAATGTGACCGGGGTCTCTTCACCATCTTGCTGGCGGGTCGGGTCGGGCTGGGTGCGGCCGACGAACATGTGGGTCTGACGAAACCTCTTGCGAGCTGGGTCGTCGGCGGCGAGCGGGATTTCAATGATCTCCCGGCTCAGGTTCTCACCGTGGGTGATCCAGTCGTGGTTCTGGAACTGAATCCAAGAAGCCGCCAGCAGGTTGAGGAACGGCACCTCCTTCATGTGTTCGTCCCTGGTGAGCAGCATGCGGCTGATCAAGCGGGGGTTGGGCGACATCAGCTCCTCGTCGCTCGCGGGCTGAATCGCGGCATTGGTGACGTTACGGGGGAAACGAGTGCCGGCAGCGCCTTCCTTGGGATCGTCGAGGTTGTTCCAGCTCCCGTCTGCGGTACGGAAATGGGTCACGCCCTCCGGAGGGGTGAGCCCTTCGGGTTGGAATCCGACCTTGGCGCTGCCGGGATAGGTTGATTTGAGGTTCTCTCGGTTGAGCTTCTCGCGCATGTAGGCGAGGGTCAGGATGCCGGTGTACAGGCGCTTCCGGTACCAGTTGCTCCACACCTCATCGCTGTAGTTCCTGCCGACCAGTTCGGTGAGCCACCCAAAGATGCCGCCGCCGATGTTGCCGATGGCGTGGCCGGCTAGGTAACGCATCCGGATCCAGAAACTGACTTTTTGCTTTTTGGGCGGCTTGGGGAGCAGCGACGCCGGCGGCGCGCCGAGCAGTTCCTCCCTATCGAAATAGCGGACATCCGGCACCGGCACGTTGACTTCGGCGTCGACGTTGGCCTCGCAGGCCACCAGCATGTGCCTCCATTCTGCCTGGTCGCTGTCTGTGGCTAAGGCGCGGGCGTACTGTCGAGCAGCGTCGCCGTAGCGCTGGGCGTGAAAGAGGGCGAGACCGAGCAGGGCGTCACTTTTGCCACCCGGGTCTCCCGATGCCGCTTCGTCGAGCCGTTTTGCCGCACCCGCGAAATCCCGCTCCTCCAGCAAGCGGATACCCTCGTCGCGGGCGGCCTGCCACCCGCTCGCAGTTGGGTCGCTCGGTGGTGTCATGACTTCTCCTTTGCCTGCTCAGCGTCAACCGTTCATGCTGATCTCGAGATTCTTCGGCTCCATTCGCCAGGGTCCCGCCTCGGCCTGGTCGTACCGATCCTGGAGCGCCTTGCAGTCCTCGTAGAACAGCGTGAACAGCGCTGCGCCCTTACCGTCCAGGGCGACTTGCCCGTAGTCCGCCAGCATCGGGGCTCGCTTGATCTGGAGGGCGAAATTGTTGTTGATGATCCGCTGCAGCACATCGACCGGCATTCGCCGGCCATCCCTATAGATCCGCGTCGGGTTCCGATCGACCCACAGCTGGTAGTCCCAAAGGGTGGTACCGGCCAAGTCGTGGATCGTGTTGCCCTCGTGGATGTATGCCGCGATGACCCGTGCCATACCATCCCTGGTGACCCCCCCCTCGAGCGCCCCGTTCAGGCCGTTCGGTATCAGCGTGTCGAGGCCCTCGAGCCAGCTGGCGACGGCCTTGTCCTTCCGTAGTTCTTCGTCGCTTTCGTAGTACGCATAGATGTAGCGCGTGGCGTGGTCGTGCATCAAGGTGAACAGGTCGCGCAGGTTCTCGTGTGACGGGCAGTCGAACTTGGCGTCGGCGAGCCCTCGCCGCTCCCAGTCGGCGTCTGGGTCCGTCATCGTGATGTTGTAGCGCTCGTACATCGAGTCGTAGTACTTCATCAGCCCGTCGTGGGTGAAGCTGAACATGTTGACGAAGTCACCGTCCGGCAACATCTGTCCCGGGGTGATCGCGTAGTTCGTGAACAGGCTGTTGAAGATGTGCGGCCACACGAGCCGGTACAGCGGATGGTCGGCCGGCAAGTGGTTTCGGGTGGCGATCTCCCAGTGATTTCCGCTGATCAGATGGACATAGTTGAAATGCCGGGTGAGAGAGGTGTGGGTCGTTGCGGCGCACACCGCCAGCGTCTTGGAGGCCTCCCAGTCCGGATCACCGCGGCGCACCTTGCCGTATTCATCGCTTTCGATCTCGAGCGCACTGAGCCTCCTGGTATCGATCGACTCGGAGAAGAGAACCCGGAGGCCCAAAGAGCGTAAGCCGTCCTGGTGCTCGAATTCGCCGAGGACGCGAAAGTCCCATTGGAGTGCGCCGTCGGCGCCGCGTTCGAGGAAGACGTGGTACGGGCTCTGGACGGCCAGGTCTTCGAGCTCTGGTTTACCGACACCGTCGTTGATGTTCGGTAGCACCGGGGCCCGGAAAGCCTTGCGGTATCCAGAGGTCAATCCGTACTCCAGCGCCTTGTCGATGTCGGCGTCGATCTGCGGGAGGCCTGACTTCAT
>JAPUJM010000071.1 GCA_027296205.1 Actinomycetota bacterium | reverse complement strand
GTAACCACTGTCGCTGCCGACAACTCGTTGCCTTCGCCGACGTCGATCACCTTGACGCCCGTCGTGTCCCGCTTCTGACGGCTGATCTTGCTCACGGGGGTTCGAATACCCACACCCGCCGACGAGATCAGAAAGACCTCGTCTTCCTTTTCGACGGCTCTCACCGCCACCAGATTCCCACGGACGCGTGTGATCTTGAACGCCTTGACGCCCATCCCACCCCGGGCCTGGCGTCGAAACTCTGACATGGCTGTTCGCTTCCCGTAGCCGCCTGCCGTGAGAAGCAAAACCTCTTCACCCTCGACGTTGGAGACGGCAGCCACCACCTGGTCACCCTCGCGGAGCCTGATCCCCCGAACGCCCTGTGTGCCCCGTCCCATGCTTCGCAGGTCCGACTCGGCGAAGCGGATACCCACTCCGCCCCTCGTGAAGATGAGAATGTCGTTCTCCCCGTTGGTGGGCCGGACCGAGACCAACTCGTCGTCCCCGGTCAGATTGATGGCCACGAGAGTCTGGTTCCGGGACTCGTACTCCTTGAACTCGGTCTTTTTCGCCTGCCCCTTCTTGGTGACCATCACCAGATATCGGCCGGTCTCGTAGTCCCGAGTGTCGATGATCGACTGGACGATCTCGTCGGGTCCGAGGGGCAGGACAGCCTGTGCCAGCACACCTTTCGCAGTCCGGGATTGTCTCGGTATCTCGTGTGCCTTGATTCGATGCACCAGGCCCTTGTTGGTGAAAAAGAGAAGGTAGGCGTGCGCCGTGGTGTGGACCAGGTGTCTGATGACATCGTCGCCGGGCACTTCCGCCGCTTTCACTCCCCTGCCCCCACGGGTCTGGGTCCGATAGGTGGACGCTGGAACCGACTTCACGTAACCCGCCTGGGAAACGGTGATGATCAACTCGTCGTCGGCGATCAGGTCCTCGAGACTCAGATCGCCCTCATCAGGGATGATCCTGCTGCGACGCTGATTGGCGAATTGCTCGCGGATGGCGCCCATCTCCTCTTTGATGATCGACCATCTCGTCTTGGGGTCGGCGAGAATCGCCTCGAGGCCGGCGATCCGATGCTGAAGCTCGGCGAGCTCGGTGCGGAGCTTGTCGACCTCGAGGGCTGTCAGACGACGTAATGGCATGTCGAGGATGGCGTTGGCCTGGATCTCGCTCAGCTCGAAGCTCTCGATCAGGTTGGCCCGCGCCTCGGCGGTGTCAGCCGAGCCGCGAATGAGCCTGATGACCTCGTCGATGCTGTCGACGGCGATGATCAGGCCCTCGAGGATGTGGGCCCTCGCGTTGGCCTGATCGAGACGGAACTGGGTCCTCCGCTCGATGACCTCCATCTGGTGTTCCAGGTAGTAGCCCACCATCTCGGCCAGACCGAGAGTCCGGGGAACACCGTCCACCAGGGCGACCATGTTGTATGCGAAGGAGTCCTGAAGCGGGGTGCTCTTGTAGAGCTGGTTGAGGACAACCTGAGGGATGGCGTCCCGCTTGATCTCGATGACCAAACGTATCCCCACCCGGTCAGAGGACTCGTTGCGGACCTCGGCGATTCCGGTCATTCTCTTCGAGTCGACCAGCTCCTTGATCTTGGCGATGATGCGCTCGATGGAAACTTGATACGGGAGCTCGGTCACGACGACCGCCGTTCGGCCCTTGCGAACCTCCTGCACGTCACAGACCGCCCGGATCTTCACCGACCCCCGGCCGGCGGTCAACGCTTCCCTCATCGAGGTGGCCCCGACGAGAAAGCCGCCTGTCGGGAAGTCGGGCCCCTTGACGAATTGGAGAAGGTCTTCCGACGTCGCATCGGGGTGATCGATGGTATGGAGGGCAGCGTCGATGACCTCACCGAGATTGTGGGGAGGAATGTTGGTGGCCATCCCAACTGCTATCCCCTGTGACCCGTTGACCAGGAGGTTGGGATATCTCGACGGAAGCACTGACGGCTCTTGGAGCTCACCCGAATAGTTGTCGACAAAATCGACCGTGTCCTCGTTGATGCCTTCGAGAAGATGGGTGGAGAGTTTGGTGAGACGGCACTCGGTGTACCGCGCCGCGCCCGGCGGGTCGTCGACGGTCCCAAAGTTGCCCTGCGGGTCGATGAGAAGGTGTCGCATCGAGAAATCCTGGCCCATGCGAACCAGGGCGTCGTAGATGGCCTGATCACCGTGTGGGTGGTAGTTACCCATGACATCCCCGATCACCTTGGAGCATTTGCGATGCGCCGAAGTCGGGTTGATGTTGCTCTCGAACATCGAGTAGATGATCCGACGCTGAACGGGTTTGAGACCGTCCCTGACGTCCGGCAGGGCACGGGAGACGATCACCGACATCGCGTAGTCGATGAAGCTCGCCTCCATCTCGGCGGTGATCTCGATCTCGGGAAGGCTCTCCGTTGTGGCTGGTTCGTCTGTCATCGGTCTACAACGCCTATATATCGAGGAACCGGACGTCGTCGGCGTTCTGCTGGATGAATAGCTTCCTCGACTGGACGTCGTCGCCCATCAGCGTCTGGAAAACCTCCTCGGCCAAGACAGCATCGGCCATCTCGACCCGGACCAGGGTGCGGGTATCGGGATTCATCGTGGTGTCCCACAGCTCACCTGCGTTCATCTCACCCAGACCCTTGAAACGGGTCGGCTTGACCTGAGGATGGTCCTTCTTGAAGACATCGAGCTCGGCCTCGTCCTTGAGGTAGTGAACCGACGACCCCACCTTCACCCGGTAGAGCGGCGGCTGGGCGACGTACACATAGCCGTATTCGATGAGGGGTCGCATGTGACGGAACAGGAGGGTCAACAACAGGGTGCGGATGTGGGCACCGTCGACGTCGGCATCGGCCAGGAGGACGACCTTGTGATACCTGGCTTTGGAGATGTCGAAATCGTCGCCTATCCCGGTCCCCATCGCCGTGATGATGTCCTGGATCTCGTTGTTCTGCAGTGCCTTCGCCAACCGGGCCTTCTCGACATTGAGGATCTTGCCCCTGATGGGAAGAATGGCCTGCGTCTCGGAGTCGCGGGCCGCCTTGGCCGGTCCGGCGGCGGACTTTCCCTCCACGATGAAGATCTCCGACTCGGCGGGGTCGCGACTCGAGCAATCAGCCAACTTGTCGGGAAGACCGCCAGATTCCAAACCTGACTTCCGCCTGGTGAGCTCGCGGGCGCTACGTGCCGCCTCGCGGGCCTTGGAGGCGTTGATGCACTTGTCGACGATTCGGCGCGCCTCGGGCGAGTATTTCTCCAACCACTCAGGCAGCTTGCGATTGAGTGTCTTCTCCACATAGGAGCGGATCTCGGTGTTTCCCAGTTTGGTCTTGGTCTGACCCTCGAACTGGGGGTCCTTGAGGCGAATCGAGATGATCGCGGTCAGTCCCTCCCGGACGTCCTCCCCGGTGAGGTTGGTGTCCTTCTCTTTCAGAAGGTTCTTCTTCCGGGCGAACTCATTGATCGACTTCGTCAGGGCCTTGCGGAAGCCCTCTTCGTGGGTACCCCCTTCATGGGTGTTGATGTTGTTGGCGAAAGACAACACCGACTCTGTGTAGGAGGTCGTCCATTGCAGTGCCACCTCGAGCTCGGCGTCCTCGGACTCGTCGGTGATATCGATGATGTGGGCGTGAAGCGGGTCTCGTTTGGCGTTGAGATGATTGACGAAATCGACCAGTCCCCCCTTGTAGCGAAAAGTGTCGCTCCTCGGCTCTTCGAGACGCTCGTCGACGAGCGTTATCTCGAGTCCACGATTCAAGAACGCAGTTTCCCGGAGTCGGGAGGCGACGATGTCGTATTCGAACTCGGTCGTCTCGCTGAAGGTTTCGGTGCTGGGCCAGAACCTGATGGTCGTCCCGCTCTTCTTGACGGCCCGCAACTTCTTGGGATCCTTGCTCTTGGGAGTGCCGTCCTTGAACTCCTGCATGTAGAGATATCCGTCGCGCCGCACTTCCGCCTCGAGACGCATCGACAGGGCGTTGACCACCGAGACACCGACTCCGTGAAGCCCACCCGAAACCGAGTAGGCGCCTTGTTCGAACTTGCCTCCGGCGTGAAGCGTCGTCAGAACCGTGGTGAGAGCCGACTTCTTCGTCTTGGCATGACGATCGATCGGGATGCCGCGTCCGTCATCGACGACCTCCACTCCACCGTCCTCGAGAAGGGTCACCTTGATCTTGGAGGCGTACCCCGCCATCGCCTCGTCGACCGAGTTATCGACGACTTCCCAGATGAGATGATGAAGGCCTCTCGGTCCCGTCGTGCCGATGTACATGCTCGGTCGACGACGGACGGCGTCAAGTCCCTCGAGAACCGTGATGTCTTTAGCTTTGTAACTGTCGCGAGTCGCCGTCACGACCCTCCTCGTGAGTTGAGATAATCCAGTCCTGGCTGGAGAGAATGCGCCATCGGAGCGCGAAGTTCCACGTTTGTCATTTTACCCGGAAACACCGACGGAAACGAATTCATCCGGGTTTGAGATCGGCCTATATCCGTGCTGGTGGGACCACCTCTATCGAGTCGATCAGACCCTCCCCAAACCGCTCTTTCAGTGTCTCCAACAGGCTGGCTTCCCCGTATCGGAGAAACGCCACCATGGATGGTCCCGCGGCTTCGACAACCAGGGTTCGACCTCTCACGAACATCGGCTTGGAGCGTCCGACCCAGGGCTTGCCTGCAAGGGCCTCCCACTCGTCACTCACCTGAGACATCAACACGGGGTCCGGCAGACCCAAACGAGCGAAGACATCGTTCAAGGACTCTGCGAACGGTTCCAGGTCGTTGCCATGGCTCACTCGATGGTCCCTCCTCCCACTTTCCAGACCGACCCCGAGATGGGAATGTCCTCGGGTCGGGCAGATGTGATGAGCGTCTGAGTATCGGGAGGAAGCGAGTGGGCAAGTGCCGACGCCCGGTCGGGGTCCAGTTCGGAGAAGACATCATCGAGCAGCAGCACCGGGGATTCGCCCACGGTCTCCGCTATTGCCCGATGGGCCGCCAATCTGACGGCGAGGGCCATCGTGCGCTGTTCCCCCTGACTCCCGTGGGTACGCGTCTCATGGCCGTCGATGGAGAATCCCGGCTCGTCGCGGTGAGGACCGACTGTCGTCATCCTTCTTTCATAGTCGTGCCGGCGGCTCTCCTCAAGAGCCCTGGCGATCGAATCGGCGAATTCCGCGGCGGACGCCCGTCGCAGTTCGCCGCCTCCCCATGAGGTGTGATAGGTGAAGGTCACCACCGAAGCGTCCTCTGCGATTTCCTCGTAGACATCTGAGAGCACCGCGGAGAGGGCCTCGATCACCCGTGCCCGGCGAGCCATCACGCGTCCCGCCGACTCGGCCAGCTTCGAGTCCCATATCGAGAGAGTCGCCGCGTCGCGCCTGCCAGTCTTGAGAAAAGCGTTTCTCTGCCGCAGCGACCGCTCGAATTCTGATTGATCCAAATAGGCGGCCGGCCAGAGTTGAACGGCGATGACATCGAGGAGATCACGCCGATATGCCGGTCCTCGCTTGATCAGGTCGAGGTCATCCGGAAGAAAGGCCACCACCCGGATCACACCGAGAATGTCTCCAGTTCGCTTGAGCCTCGTTTTGTCGACCTGCGCCCTTCGCGCTCCCTGACGGGGCAACTCGATTTCGACGAGGCGACTTCGTTCCTCACTTGTCAGCCCCGCTCTGATCACCGCGCTCTCCTCACCGTCAGTGATGACGGCCGCGTCCGGAGAAGATCTGAAGGACTTCAAGGAGCCGAGATAACCAATCGCTTCGAGTGCGTTGGTCTTGCCGGCGCCATTGGGGCCGATGAGAAGGTTGACCCCGGGCTCGGGACTCCATTCCAGCGTTCGGTACGACCGAAAAGCGAGAAGAGAAAGCCAATCGACCCGCATTCAGACGCGTACGGGCATCAACAAGTAAATGAAGTTCCCTTCGGTCCCGGTGTCGAGGACACTCGGCTTGTATGAATCGATCACCTGGATTCGTATCGTCTCGCCCGGCATCGCCACAACTCCGTCTTGGAGATAACGGGGATTGAAGGCGATGGTGACTTCTTCGTCACTCCCGGTGAATTCACCGGAAAGATGCTCCGATTCGGCACCAACGTCCTGACGGCTCACCGTGACTTCGACCCCGCCCTCCATCAGCTTCAGGCGGACCGGGATGTGATCCTCCGCCACCAGTGCCACTCGGCCCAGAGCATCGAGGAGCTCCTCCTTGTCAAGGACGACCTGGTTGGGGTAGGTCTCCGGCAGCAGCGACTGATACTTGGGAAAATTCCCGTCGATCAAGCGAAGACGCAGAGTTCCCCGAGGCGACGAGAACACCGCTTCTCGATCACGTAACTGCGCAGTCACCTTGGGTGCACCGATTGTGCGTGCCAGCTCCCGAAGCCCCCGAGCCGGGACCAAACCCGTACCTTCCAGACCGACCCCGGCAAGATCCCTTTTCGCAAGGCGATAGGAGTCGGTGGCCACCATGCGGAGCCCCTCCTCCGAGCTCTCGAAGAGGACACCGGTCAAAATCGGCCGAGCCCCATCACCAGAAGCCGCGATGGTGACCTGGTTGATCGCATCTGCCAGTTCTTCCCCATCTACTTCGACTCCCTCCGAAACGATGTCCTCTTGGACAGGAAAGTCCTCGGCGTTGAGAGGGCGCAGCGTGAAGCGGGGACCGTTTCCCTGGATCTCGATGTCCGTATCCGAAACGCCGATCGTGACCTGACCGACTGGCATCTTGCGGACAGCCTCAGAAAGAAGCCGCCCGGGGATCACGGCCCTTCCTTCTTCGATCACCTCGACCTCTGCCTGGGTGCGAACCGTCATGTCGAGGTCCGTACCGGTCACCCGGAGAGTCGTTCCGGATACCTCACAGAGCAATCCCTGCAGGACCGGCAGTGCTGTCCGAGTGCCTACCGCCCGGTTGGCCCGGGCGAGTGCATCGGCGAGGTCGTCCCGCTGAGCACGTATTCTCACAAGGTGGTTGTCCCTTCTTCTCTTGTTATAAGGTTTGTTTGAAGATTATTAGTTGTAGTAGGGGTCTGTGGATTTGTGGAATGCTGCTATTTCCGTCGTGGCCAGTTGCGGGTTCTCCCTGGGGAAAAACTGTGCGTTCTGTGGTGATAACTGACGTCTTCCCTTGGATAACTCAGGAGGCTGGGGAAAGCCCACCACCTTTCCTCAGCTCCTGTGTCAATTGATTCACTCGGTCGAAGACCGCCCGATCGGACCGAAGAATGCGCTTCACCTTCTCCACAGAGTGAAGAACAGTGGTGTGGTCGCGGTTGAAATGCTCACCGATCTTGGGGAGTGAGAGGTCGGTCAGCTGACGGCACAGGTACATGGAGATCTGACGACAGAGGACGAGAGGTTGACGGCGGCTCGAGCTGAGAACGTCCTCCACCGAGAATCCAAAGGCCTGAGCGGTCGTCCTGATAATCATTTCAGGCCCGAGCGGTACCGGTTCGTCGGTGGCGACGATGTCTTGCAACACGCGTTCGGCGGTCTCGAGATCAATATCCTGGCGGTTCAACGCAGACCAGGCGGTCACCCTGGTCAAGGCACCCTCGAGCTCACGAATGTTATCCGACACCAGACCGGCTATGTATTCAAGGACTTCGAGAGGTACCGGTCGTGGAGCAAACTCGGCGTTTGACTTGAGGATTGCCAGACGTGTCTCCACGTCGGGCGGCTGAACGTCGGTGAGAAGGCCCCACTCGAAGCGACTGCGGAGCCGGTCTTCGAGGGTTGACAGGTTTCTGGGGTGACGGTCGGAACTGATGACCATCTGCTTTCCCGACTCGTAGAGAGAGTTGAAGGTGTGGAAGAACTCCTCGAGGATCTGCTCCTTGCCCTCGAAGAATTGGACGTCGTCGAGGAGAAGGATGTCAACACCGCGGTATCGGTGTTTGAAGGCATCGGGTCTCTTGCGTCGGATCGAGTCGATGAAATCGTTGAGGAAGTTCTCAGACGAGACATAGCGAACCACCGATGTCGAATCCATCTCGAGGGCCTCGTGACCGACGGCGTTGAGGAGATGGGTCTTACCGAGGCCGGCAGCGCCATATATGAACAAGGGGTTGTAATGGGCGCCGGGTTGCTCGGCCACGGCCATGGCAGCCGCCCAGGCAAATCGGTTCGACTGACCGACGACGAAACTCTCGAAGCGATACCTCGATATGAGGTTGGTCGCCTTGGTGGGTGTCGAAAGCTCCTCGGCCTTCTCGACGGTCGACGAATTTGTCTCGACGGGTAGCGGTTGCTCCGGCGGAGCGACCTCGCTGACCCGGTATAAAGGGCTCCGCTCACTCGAATAGGCCGACCGATAGGCGGCGTCGACGACCTCACCGTGCTTGTCACGGACCCAGCGCAGGTGAAACTCGGTTGGTGCGATCAGGACGAGGGTGTCCCCGTCATGGTCGGCTTCCAGTCGGGAAAGCCAGGTTTCCCAGTTGCCCTTGGACACTCCGGCCCGGAGGGTCTCCCTGAATTCTGTCCAGCGGTCACTTGTTCTTTGGGTTTGTGTCAAGAGGCCCTTCCTCTCAGTGGCCACGTTGTCCACAGACGTTTCCACAGCTGTGGACCGATCTGTGGACAACTTCCCGGGGGTCTTCAATTTCTCACCGGGAGTGCCGGCTCATCCACCGATGACAGGTGGGGTGAGCATCCTCCCCGGTCTGAGTCCGGCGAGTATCCGTGGTGGAGACGGGGCAGTCAAGAGCGCGAGAATCCCCGGTGTGGAAGACTTCACTTACATCTTTCCACAACTAACATCCCAGGTGAACGTTGGTTTTTCCATTACCTGCCTGGTCGCCCGATGATGAAAACCGAGACCAAGAGCGCTTCTGCTTCTTTTCGCGATCTATTCGAATTCTTCGCGATCCCCCCCCAAGCCGGGTCAGTGTGGCGACCGTCGGGCTTTGACATAGGTTTACTACACTCCGTAACCTGTGGCGACCCTTTCCCCTCTACCCACTGTCGTGTCATGAAAAGGACCTATCAACCCAAAGTACGACGTCGCAAACGGCGTCACGGCTTCCGGCATCGCATGCAGACTCGAGCCGGCCGCGCCACTGTCAGGGCGCGTCGTCACAAGGGTCGGAAGCGGCTCGCTGTCTGATCTGGAAACACTCCGAAACGCCCGGGACTTTCGTAGAGTCCTGACGAAAGGCAAACGGAGCCGCAAGGGCGGAATCGTCATGGTCGGGTCGCCAGGCCAACCAGGGCCTCCTCGTCTCGGGCTTGTCGTTTCCAAGGGCAGCGGAAATGCCGTGACTCGCAACCGCATCAAGAGACGGTTGCGTCACGCGGCCCGCGAACTGCAATTACAACCAGGAATGGATTACGTCATCATCGCCAGCAGCCAGGTCGCCGAGGTGGAATACACCCAAGTCCAGGGTTGGCTCGACCGCGCCCTCGAAGGGGTGGGGTGAGCGATGCTCAGATGGCTCCGGCCTCGCAATCTGGTACTCGGGTTGATCGCTATTTACCAGAAAATGGTAAGTCCCGTCGTTGGCGCCAATTGCCGGTATCAGCCCACCTGTTCGTGGTACTCGGCCGAGGCGATCGAGAGATTTGGGGTGCTCCGAGGGGGGTGGCTTGGTCTCCGGCGTATCGGAAGATGCCACCCGCTGCGTCCCGGGGGTTATGACCC
>JAPUJM010000070.1 GCA_027296205.1 Actinomycetota bacterium | reverse complement strand
CGGGTGTCGGGATACAACACCCCGAAGTGACCGCCATCAACGGTGAGCAGCTGTTTTGGTTCGCTGGCAGTTGCGAAAACGTCCCGTGCGACGTCAGCGTCGCTTTCCTCGTCCTCTCTCGCTACGACCATCAGGATGGGTACGAGGGCCAGAAGGGGCAAAAGTCCTGGTCAGTCTGTCATTCTGACGCTCTCCGCTAGGTCTATTGCCGCGCTCTCCGCTAGGTCTATTGCCGCGCCAGATCTGTGTGTTGGCCGTACCTGGGCCGCACCGTAACGGGCATCCACCGTATCAGCCAAGCTTTTCAGGTCATACGTCTGTCTCGCGATCCCCAAGGGGTCGGAAACATGAGCAACAACTCCTAGCTCTTCAACTCGGAACGGAGACGTATTACATGATCTCGGGCAGTTCTCACCGCCGGTGCCTCTGTCGAAACTCCCCATTTGCTGGGGTGCAGGAAGTCGAAAGACCTATTGATTTTATTGGCTTTGCTGCCGATTAGTAGGGATGTTCTTGGCTCGGCGAATTGGTGGCGCACTCAGCAGACGACGCTTCCGGTTTGACCGCGCGCTGTTCATCACGCTCGTTTCCGGCGTCGGCCTCCTTCTCCTCATCGGGCTGGTCTTCTCGATCGCGATTGGCAGCAGGCAGATCACGACCAACGCCACCGGGCTCCATCACGCCGACGAGACGCTCCGCGCAGCAACCGTGACCCGTGCCCAAGTAGGCCTGGCGGTGCACCTGGCCACCGTCGACCAAGCGTTTGGGACCTACTCGGGGGAGGCGATCGAGGTGTCCGCGTCCGAGGCCGATACCGCCTTGGTCGACATGATGACCGGCTTCGCCAAGCTCGAAGCCGTAGGTCTGCTGGGTGGGGAAGGCCTCGGGTTGTTCGTCGAGACGTTTGAGCAGACTGCCAGGGAAATCCTCGACTTCTTGATGACACCTGACATCGACGCCGCCCGCCTTCTCGCCGAGACGCTCGACACCGAGTTCCTGACGCTGGTGTCACAGTTGGAAGGTGTGAGGGACCAGCTGGCGGTGTCAGTCGCCGTGTCAGATGCCTTTCTGGGACGAATCGGAGACGTCGCCCGCTTTCTGGTCGCGTTCCTCGTGCCGGCCGCCGTCATCTTCGTCTACCGCGAGCTCCTGGTCCGTCAGCAGCGGCAGAGGGAACTGGAGGGCCGGCTCGACTCGGAAAAGCACCTGAGCAGAGTACGGGAAGAGTTCATCGCCAACGCGTCCCACGAGCTGAGAACCCCGCTGACAGGCATCACGGGGCTGGCCATGCTACTGGCCGAGGATCCCACGTTGGCGGAATCGGAGGCCGCTTCCGAACTTCTGGATCTGATCATCTCAGAGTCTGGTGATCTCGCCAGGATGATCGAAGATCTGCTCACTACCGCTCGGCTCGACGCCGGGGCCCTCCACTACAACTTCGAAGACATCGAAATTTGCGAGGAGGTCTTCGAAGTCGTCGAGCCGATGACCCGGTCCGGCGCAGAAATCAGCATCCATTGCGATCCGGGGCTGGTCCGGGCCGACCGGCTGCGAGTGCGCCAGGTCTTGAGGAACCTGCTGTCCAACGCTCTGAAATACGGCAGATCGGGCATCGAGGTTCGAGGCCGAGTCGAGGGACGAACCTACGTGTGCTCGGTTTCGGACGACGGGCCAGGTATGGCTAGCGGAGTGGCCGACCGGTTGTTCCAGCGTTTTGTCCACCAGGGCACTGCCCCATCGGTGACAGGAAGCGTGGGACTCGGTTTGTCGATCGTGCAGGCACTTCTTCAAGGGATGGGTGGCAGCATCACCCACGCCCGGACGGAGGGGAAGACCATTTTTGCCTTCAGGCTCCCACTGGCTCTCGACCTGGAGACCCACCACCCGTTCCTGACCCATCCAGCCGAGGAGCAGAGCGCCGCCATGGCATCACTCTCGTCCGACGAAGAGCTGCCCACCAGGTACCCGGCTCAAAAGCAAGGTTGAGTTCGATGCGAGGGTCCGTCGGCAGAAAGAGACGCAGGCAACCGGCGGCGGATCACCTTCGACACCGAATCGACCGAATCGACCGAATCGCGAGGCATCTTCACCGCACACTCAGCATTGTTCTTGCAATCGTCTTGCTCGGCGTCCAGGTCGCTTTGATAGCTCTGGCCGCTTTAGCTGCGACGCCCCCGGCGTTTCGCTCCGTTGGCACTGGTATTGCAGCCGGGGCCACGTCAATCATCATCAGCACTCCGCCGGGTGTGGTGGCCGGAGACATCATGATCGCCCAAGTCGCCGCCCACGAAAATCTGAATAACGTCACCTCGCCGGCGGGGTGGAGCCTCATCCGTCTCGACAAGGGTGGCGGAGGGTCTATCACCCAGGGCTTGTGGTGGAAGGAGGCTTCGAACAGTGAGCCCACCAGCTACACGTGGACCGTTACCTCCCAAAACGAAATGTCCGGCGCCATCGCCGCCTACACCGGTGTTGACCCCGGCTCTCCCATCAACGCCCACGGTGGGATAGTTAGCTCCAATACCACAGATGTGGTGGCCCCGTCGATAGTGACGACGGTGAGCGACACTCTCCTTGTCGGATTCTGGGCTGTCCGGGATCAAACGACCGTCACACCCCCGGGTGTCATGACGGAGCGCTGGGATTTCGACAACGCG
>JAPUJM010000007.1 GCA_027296205.1 Actinomycetota bacterium | reverse complement strand
GGGAGCTCACATGCCATGGCCTCCAGGTAGACCTGGCCAAACGGCTCATCGACCGAAGGCGCCACGAATACGTCGGCACAGTTGAACCCGAGAGGGAGATCCTCATGTCCCCGCCAGCCGACGAAGAAGACCCCGTCGACTCCCATCGTGGTCGCCACCGTGTGGGGATGTTCGCCTTCCCACTCGCCGGGATAACCTCCCCAGATCACCAACGGCGGTGGGCTGGGTCCCAGGGCCTCCCGCGCTTCGGCGTAGGCGCGAACGAGCAGTGGAACCCTTTTGAAATTCAGGAAGCGGCCGACGAACATCAGCACCGGGAGCAGCTCGCCCGTCTTCGGGTCCAAGAAGAATTGCTCTATGTCGTTGTCCGAATAGCGGATCGTGCCCGGTCGGCCGTTCTCATCCCATCCTTGCGGCTCGTCCACCAGCCACTGACGCCACTGGGCCAACCGTTCCCTTCTCGTCAAGTGGACGGGGGCGAACCTGGTGATATCGACGCCGTTGGGCACGACTTCGATGAGCGAGGGGGCCACCCCCAACAGGTCGATTGCCAGTTGCCGATCTGTCGGTGAGATGACAACGAGACGATCGGCCCGACGGCCGGCCCTCACCAGACGCTGATCCCACTCGGCCGCATGCTTCCATCGCTCCCCATCACCGCCGCGGATCTTGGCCAGCATCTTCAGCTCGGTGCCGTGTAGATGGACAACAGTGGGCCGGGCACCAAGGGCCGCCACCGCATCGTTGACGTGAGTCAGATGGTTCATGTGATACAGATCCGGCAACCCCACTCGTTCCAGCAGGGACTGCCAGACCGCTACCTGTCGCTGATAGGCGTCATCGTCCAAGGAGGCGAACACCCTGTCGGGCACGTCGGGTCGATCCTCGAACGACGGGGGGAAGGGCACCGGTGCGGCCATCGGGTCCCGTCCCTGATCGAACCATGTCGCCGCTTCGGTGAAGTCGAGCGTCTGCACGTCGAGGCCCGCGAAGAACGTCGCCGCATGTGAGGAAGATCCCGGTGGCCCCAGCGACCCACAACACACCGTCACCGTCTGCCCCAGCGTCTCCAGAGCTCCGCCCAGATAACGCACCACCTGGGCCGATCCACCCCGTGGATAAAACGCCAAGGTCATAACTATCCGACGGCCAACCATCATCAGACCCCATACTCGCCGACCAGACGAGCATAAGAAACATCTTGGAGGAGTGGTTGCGGTCTGGTCGGTTGAGCAAAGGTTGTGGTTCGGCCCACGAACTCGCCCACGTCTGGATGCTCGACCACGTAGACGACGAGACCTGGGCTCAGGTGCTCGAGCGAGCCGGTCGTCGGCGGTGGCAGGACGACACTGTTCCCTGGTCGGAACGTGGCGTTGAGTATTCAGCCGACGTGATCGCATGGGGCCTGTTGGATGATGCTGACCCGATGGTGCGCATCGGAAACCGGACATGTGACGAACTGACCGCCTCCTTCAAGTTGCTCACTGCCACCGATCCGCTACGAGCCGACTGCACCGGCGCCTGACCGGCCAGCGAGAGCCGATCAACGCCTGAAAGCTGGATCCGTCGGGTCCCTCGCCTACCTGGTCTTCGACCCCAGACGCGCTGCGGCCCGATCTGAGTGGTGGGGTCGTCGATGTCCCCGGCGATGATCGCCTGCTCGGGGCACACGATGACACAGGCCGGTTGCAGACCGACATCAACCCGATGTGCGCAGTAGTTGCACTTCTGCGCGGTGTTGTCCATCGGGTCGATGTAGAGGGCGTCATAAGGGCAGGCCTGCATGCATGATTTGCATCCAATGCACAGGTCGGTGTCGAAGTCGACGATGCCGTCATCGCGTTTGAAGAGCGCGCCGGTGGGGCAGATGGCAACACACGGTGCGTCTGTGCAGTGATTGCAGCGAAGGACGGAGAAGAACCTATTTCAGGACACGATCCAGTCAGTCACAGAGGTGGTTATTCCTTCGAGGGTCGTCTGATCGTAGATCGGTTGTCAACCGGCAAGCGGTGTCATCTGTCCGCTGAAACGTCATCGTATTTGCGTTGGGGGGCACTAAGGCCTGATCAGCACCTTGCCGGTGGTTTCACGGCCCTCCAGGGCCCGATGAGCGTCGGACGCCTGCCGGAGTGGGTACTCGGCGCTGATCCGCACGTCGAGATGCCCTCCAGCGATCCAATCAAAAAGCGCGTTTGCCCGGCCAAGCAACTCTTCCCTCGTCTGGAGATGGTTCGTCATCGTGGGTCGGGTGAGAAACAGTGAGCCCTTCTGCGCCAGGGTCTGGGGCGAAACTTCGGGCACGGGCCCGGAGGCATTGCCGAATGTGATCATCATCCCCCGAGGACGAAGGAGGTCGAGACTGGCGTCGAAGGTGGCTGCTCCGACACCGTCGTAGACGACGTCGAGTGGGTGGGGCCCGTAGGCCGTCTCTATCGCATCCTTGAAGTTCTCGCGGGTGTACACCACGACATGGTCGGCCCCGGCATCCATGCTGAGCCGGGCCTTCTGGTCGGTCCCCACCGTTGTGATCACTTCTGCGCCATACAGCTTGGCGATTTGGGTGAGGAGCAGACCGACACCACCTGCGCCGGCGTGGATCAGACAACGATCACCTCGGGTGAGTGGGTAGGTGTCGGTGGCCAGGTAATGCGCGGTGATCCCTTGGAGGAGCATGGCGGCCGTTGTGGACTCGTCGGCACCTTCCGGGATGGGAATGGCTTTGTCTGCGGGCACCGCGACCTTCTCCGCATAGCTGCCGATGACATTGGTCCATCCGATGCGATCACCTTTGGAGAAGCCACCGGCCGACTCACCGACTTCTCCGACGATTCCCGCTCCTTCCAGGCCGGGAGTGAAGGGTAAGTCCATGGGGTAGAGCCCAGAGCGGTGGTAGGTGTCGATGAAGTTGAGGCCGGCTGCGGCAACTTCGACAACCAGTTCTCCCACTCCGGGATTGGGGTCGGGGACATCAGCGAGCACCAACTTCTCGGGTCCTCCGCCTTCAGTTACGACGATCGCCTTCACGGGCGCTCCACCTTCCATCCTCTGGCACGCATCTCGTCTGCGAGCATCTCATCTGACAGGTAGGACAAGTCGAGGGCGGCAACTTCCATTCCCAGACACCGCTCGATCGGGTCGCGCAAGGTTCTGGCCCAGGCCTTTCCCGTTGCCTCGGCTTGATGGGTGAGGGTGGCGTCGGGGTTGACGGTGTAGACGCGGGCGAGAATCTGAGGGTTTGCCCTGGATCCCTTCTCCCCATAGACGAGAAGGACCGACCCGACCGGTACATCCTGGATGCCTCCCACACTCACGAAGGCCCCGTCGTAGGCCCACCCGGAAGACTTGTCGGTGTCGACCGAGTCAACCACTTTCGCCCAGTTCTTGTGACGCTCGTCGCCGAGAAGCGGGACGTCAACGGCGACAAATGGTGCTTCATCCATCGGGCGAGGGTAGGCAATTCGAGCAATGACGGCCCTCGAGCCTTTACGCTCGACCCATATGGCCAAGCTTCGACTGTTCGCAAACCTTCGTGAGATCGCCGGGACGGCCCGGATCGACATCCCCGGGGCGACCGTAGGGGGTGTCATCGACACGGCAAACGAGAAGTTCGGGCCCGATTTCGAGAGAGTTGTCGAGACATCTCGGGTATGGGTCAACGGTGAAGAGGCAGCATTGGAGGACACCGTGGCCGAGTCCGACGAAGTGGTTCTGCTGCCCCCCGTCTCGGGAGGCAGTCAGCCGGTAACACTCGCCGTCGGCGACCTGCTGCGGTATCTGCCGATCGGCGTCCTGATCGTGGCCGTCCTCGCCAATACCCAAAGCCAGGAGATCTGGGCGGCGGTGCTCGTGGCGATCGCCGCCGCATGGGCGCTCGATCTATTCGCGGCGTTTGCCGCACGAGGTCACTTACTGGCGCCTCTGGCCATTACGACCACCGCGGCCGCCGGCGCTCTCTCGGCTCACATCCTTGGAGGCGCCGGGTATGGCCTCACCGTGGCGCTTGCCGTCGCGATCGTGCTCGGCTGGGCGGTGGCATTCGCCGACTATCGCAGTGTTGCCGTCTACGCCCCCAACCTGCTCGTCAGCCTGCTCGCAGGTCTGGCGACCGCGTCAATGGTCCTGTCCCGATCGAGCTTCACGCCGGACGACCGTGCGGTGGATGTATTCCTCTTTGCGGTCGCTGTCGGTGTGTTGCTCGGTGCGCTGGTGGCCCGGATGCCGGCCATCCCATTCCTCGATCCGTTCGTCACGACCGCCATCACCGCAGTGTTGGCGGCCGTAGGCGCCGCGGCCTTCTGGGACCTCGACGTCGCCGGCTATCTATTGGTGGGTCTCGGCGTCGCCGTGGCGTTGGTTGCCGGGCACGGTTTGTCCTCGATGCTGCGGACCGGACGGGTGACGCTCACCGGGCGTCCACCCGGCATCTTGACGTCCCTGGATGGTGTCGTTCTCGCGGCTGCGATCTACTACCCGCTGATCTCGGTGATTCTCTAGACAACCGCTCGCCCGATCATTGACCCCCGAGAGGGGTTGAAGCAGAACGACTACTGCAATCTTCAACCCCTGGTTAGCATTTGGCCCCAATGGTTGTCCCGAGGGCGCGTTATCGCGTTCTTCTTCTCATCACTCTGGTCGCGCTGGTGGCTTCGCTATTCCCGCTGCCCACCCATGCGGTCACCGAGTCACAGGTCGATGCGGCCTGTGAGGACTCCCGCGAGCAATTAGCCGAATACAGGGAAGCTCGTGCCGACTTCGATGATGCCGCCCTCAAATACGAGGGGGTTCTGGTCGAGGTCGACACTCTCGAGCGCAAGCAAGTTCGAATCCAGGGATCGGTCGACAGCCACTCTGAGGATCTCGTCGCCAACCAAGAGAAGATCGAAGAGCAGGCCGTTCAGCTCTACATGTTGGGGGGCTTCTCCAACCCCGGCATCATTCTCGGCGCCTCCTCGGTAGACGAGTTCCTGACGACGTCAGAGTTCCTCAGCGCGGCAACTGTTGGTGAGCAGGAGTCGATCAACGACCTGATCGCCGCCAGGGGTGAGCTTGGCCGTTTCCAGGAGGAGCTGGATGAGAACCACGACGCCCTCGAGATCGCAGAAGACCAAGCCTTCGAGTTCAGGGGCATCCAGGAAGAGGCGATGGAGCGTGAGCAGGCTTCCTACGCAAAGTTGAGCGGACGATGCAAAGAGCTGCAGAAGCAGTATGAGATTGAGCAGGCGGCGGCCCGTCAAGCGGCTCGCCAGCGTGCTTCCGGTTCGGTTCAGGTCGGGCCGTTCATCTGCCCCATGACACCGGGTAGGACGTCTTTCCGGGATACGTGGGGCGCACCACGCTCAGGTGGCAGGTCACACAAGGGGACCGACTTGTTCGCTTCATGGAATGAGCCGGTGTATGCCGTTGCATCAGGGACTGTCTGGGTTGGCAACCGGGGTCTGGGAGGAAAGACGGTTTGGCTGACCGCCAACAACGGTGTCGCCTACTACTACGCCCACTTAGCCGGATGGAACGTCTCCAACGGTCAGAGCGTGAGTCAGGGACAAACAATTGCCTTCAACGGTGATAGTGGCAATGCCAGGGGCGGCAGCCCTCACGTCCACTTCGAGCTCCATCCCGGCGGAAGGGGCGGAGCCGCGGTGAACCCCTATCCCACCCTGGCCGGTGCCTGCAAGTAACCTGGCGGCGTGAACGACCAGCGCCGCCGTATCGACATTGTCCTCGAGCCCGAGTACCTGGAGAACCTGTCCGAGCTCGAGTTGAGCGAACTGCGACAGAGACGCCACACCGCCGAGGACGTAGAGGCTCAAATTTCGTACTACCGCCGTCTCCTCCACGGACGGATGGATCTGCTCAATTACGAGTTGCGTCATCGTGACGGAGAGGAGGAGCGGACGCTTCTCGAGGCATTGCCCGAGATCCTCGCCAGTGGAATGGTCTTCGGTGGGGAGCCCAATCTGAAGCACATCGAGACCATGCCGCCGATTCCCTCGAAGACCGGGCGCCGGCTGATCGACAAGATCATGGACGACGGTGTTCTCACCCAACTTCCCGACTTGTCTAACGATGAGATCAGGGAGGCCCTGGATCGGCTTCGGGAGGTTGAGACCGAGATGTCCAACCAGCGGAAGCAACTCCACTCGGTGATCGACACCCTCCAGAATGAGATAGTCGACCGCTACCGGAGCGACCAGGGCGAGGCGACGGTCCCCGGCTGACCTTGCTCGCCGCCCGGGTCAGGTCAGGTGTAGAAGAGACCTTCCACGAAGGTGCTGTCGCCGTATCCAAACCGGATGGCACTGTTGTCGCATTCTCTGGTGACATCGACCGCCCCTATTTCCTGCGGTCTTCTGCAAAGCCCTTCCAGTCGTTCATCTCCCAGTCGTGCGGCGCCGACTTGGAACCGATTGAATTGGCGATGGCCTCGGCATCACATCGTGGCTTTCCGGTTCATGTCGCTCTGGTGGAGTCAATGCTGGACAAGGCCGGTCTTGACGAGTCTTACCTCCGATGTCCATTTGGTTGGCCCCGGGGAGACGAGGCCCGGAGACGGGTCCTGGGTCGGGGGGAGACGCGAACGAGAAGGATCTGGAGCGATTGCAGTGGGAAACATGCCGGCTTCTTGCGAGCATGCGTTGCCAGCGGATGGCCGTTGGAGAGCTATCTCGAACCTGATCATCCTCTCCAACGACGGATCATCTCTTTTGTGTCGGAGATCGGCGACTACCCGGTAGAACCGGTCGGTGTCGATGGTTGCGGCGCTCCGGTGATGCGGACCACCGTCCGCGCCATGTCACTCCTGTTCGCCCGTCTCGCCACCGACCCAAGACTGGCGGAGGTGTTCTCGGTCATGCATCGGTATCCGGCCTTGGTGGCTGCCAACGGTGAGGCCGATGCTTCGATTGCCACCGCTCTCCACGCGGCTGCCAAAGGTGGCGCCCTTGCGTGTATCGGGATCGGTTTGGCTTCGGGCACCGGAGTCGCGGTGAAGAGCTGGGACGGTGTCTACGAAGCCGTCGACGTTGGAGCGGTTGCTGCACTGGAGGCGATGGGGCTGGTGCCCGCCGCCGCATCGAGCTATCTCGCGCCGGTGGGGAGACCGGTGATGTTCGGTGGCGGGAGTCCGGTGGGGCACATGGAGCCGCGGCTCGAACTGACGATCGCATGAGAGAGATCCTCGAGGAGCGAATCAGACTCTGGCTCGAAGACTCCGAGTCCAACGTCGAGTACGCCGAGGAGCTGGAGGGCCGGTGGGCCATCCGGATGAGACAGGAGACGCGAGACGCCACAACGGTTTGGTTTGACGTCGGCGAGCGTAGCCTTCAGTTCGAGGCTTACGTCATGCCGGCACCGCCCACCCCCGCCGATGTTCATCGTCAGGCGCTGGTCCGCAACATGAGGTCATGGCGAGCGTTCTTTGCCGTCGACTCCGAGGGCGCCGTTGTCGTGCGTGGTCGGCTCGCTTTCGGCCAGGTGACGCTCGAAGAACTCGATCTAGCTCTGGGAGAGGTCTACGAGATGGTGGAGGTGGCCTTTCGAGCGATGATCAGGGCGGGCTTCCCCAATCGCGAAAATTCGGGTTAGAAACTTGTCAACACACCCATGTGGACAAGGTCTGTGGATAACCCCGAATCCTGTTGGTAACCGGTGATTTCCCTCATCAACTCGAGACAACAGTGTTTTGTGACGTTGCTTGGCGTTGGATTAGCTCACATTCGAGATCATTGAAACCGGCTCCGGTTTGTCGTAGATTTGGTCTCGCAAACGCCCTAGAGGCAATCGGGAGAAGCGTCCGTTCGGGGAAGTGCGGAGGAGGCTCCGGAAGGTCACTGGGGCGTTTTGCCGTCTGCGCACCCGGCCAAGCCCCTGGTGCTCAGTCGTGACACATCCACCAGAAACGGGTTGCCGCCAGACAGGACTCACCGGGAGTCACCGGCTTGTCGGGACCCACTATCAGTGTTGTCGTGGTGGTGAGCGGAATCGTGGTGGTGGGCGGAATCGTCGTGATGGTGGTTGTGGGCTTGGGCGCTGTCGTGGTGGTGGGCTTGGGCGCTGTCGTGGTGGTGGGCGTGGGCGTGGTGGTCGTGGTGGCCGGTGCGGTGGTGGTGGTGGTGGTCGGCCCGCCGCCCTTCTTCATGAAGACGACTGTCACATAGAGCACACCATCGCTGCTGGCCGTGCCGATCCCTGCGTAGTTGTAGTCACCGAGGATGTTGGCCTTGTGTCCGGGGGAGGCCATGAATGCCTTGTGAAGCGAGTCCACCGTTCCTCCCCGTCCGACATTCTCACCGAGCTTCGACCAGCCGGCGCCTGCCGCCGCCTTCAGCTCATCGCCGGTCGAGTGGTAGATCTTGTCGGCGTCGATCATGTCCTGGGTGTGCTTGCGAGCGTGACTTCGCAGACCACCGTCGACACTCAGCGCGGCGAGGCCATTGGCGGCGCGGGAGGCATTGATCTTCGCGAGAAAGCCGGCCTCCGTCGCCGGATCGGCGGCGGCCGACAGACCGAGTGTGACGGTCGCCACTGCGGCAAGCAGCACAATCGATAGCCACTTCTGTTTCCCCAGCATGAAGCGGTTATCGGCGAGATACCTTGGTTTCTTGAAGACCGGGACTGGGTCTCACCATTCATTGACAGAGGTGCAATCACGGCTATGCGGCACGACAGATCAAGGGACTCATGCTGCGGTCCAAGCACAACCACAGCAACGCGAGCCGTTCCGGGCGGAGAGGCGCTGGAGTGGCGGGGGAACGAGCGGGCCCCGCGAATAGGGAGAGGAATCGGGGACGCTTACACGCCGAACATGACCTCGCGAAGGCTGACCATCGTCGATGCATATGTGCTGGTGTCGAGACGCATGGAACCGAGGCGGAGCCCGGTCATTCCTTCACCGACATTGGTCATCACCCGCAGTGTGCCATCGTCATGATCGAGGACACCAAGCCCCAGACAACCGCCTCCCGAGCCCTGAACACCAACGAGCACCCCTTCCAGCCTCCCGAGATTGAGGCCAACCGGGACGGTCGGAGCGAATACGGTCGGGCGCACTTTCCACCGGTCCCAAGGCGGATGCAGTGCCGCCGCGAAGCCGTCCGCTCGTTTGCGGGCTCGTCCGTCGGGTGTCATCGGGTGGAGAGCCGTGTCGGTAGGAGCGGTGATCACTTCTGCGCCGAGAAACCGTCGCAGCATGCCGACAACGGGCTCCATCTCCTCGCCGTGCTGAAGAGCGATGATTTTTTCCGGTCGGCAAAGCTCCGACTTGTGGTACTTGAGAGTCTCGCCGGACACACCTGACACCACGGCCGTCGTATCGATGATCACGACATCGCCGGCCTGCCTCGCCCTTTCGACCATCACAGCCGTGGCGACAACGTGCTGGAGGACCAACCGCGATGGCGTCACGGTGCCGACGAAGTGGAGTCCGTCAGGCTCGTCGAGTTTTTCGAAGTCGTCCAATGAGTTGAATACTTTCATCCCCACGCACGCTGGTGGACCGATGGTCGAGTTCCCAACGTCGGCGTCGACGAGGACGGGTGTCCTCCCCGCAGCGAGGGCTAGACGGACGGCCCGGAGGGCGACGGTCGTCTTTCCGGTGTCCAGGCCTCCGATGAGCATCGATACGTTGCTGGTGGCGACGGCCTGGGCCAGGTCGTCGTATGAGAACTCGGTCATCCCGGCAATATAGGGTCGGCGGACGAGTTGGGATTTGACGGCATCCGTCGTCTAGCGTCGCCGTCAATGTCGCTGCCGATCAGTTTTCTCTCCGATTTTGGCTATCGGGATGAGTTCGTGGGGGTGGTTCACGGTGTGCTCGCCAAGCTCGCCCCGGAGTCGTCGGTCATCGATATCGCCCATGAGATCCCCAGAGGAAATGTCAGGGCGGGTGCGCTCTCTCTGACCCGAGCCATTCAGTATCTGCCGGAAGGCGTCTGTCTTGCCGTTGTCGATCCCGGTGTCGGCTCCGAACGCAAGGCGATCGCGGCCAAAACACCCTGGGGTTTCTTCGTGGGTCCCGACAACGGACTTCTCTCGCCAGGTGTTGCCATGGTTGGGGGCGCCTCCCGGATCGTTTCGATTGAGAGCCCGGACGCGATGATCCCCTCACCAGGAGAGACATTCCACGGGAGGGACGTATTCGCACCGGCTGCGGCGCTTCTGGCTGTGGGAGACACCGCACTCGAGGATCTTGGACCCACCCTGGCCGACGATGAGGTGACGCCAATGCTCCTTCCTCTCACCGAAATCGTCGATGCGACAATCGCCGGAGAAGCTTGGTGGATCGACGGTTATGGGAACGTGCAGACGAATATCTCCCCTGGGGACCTCGATGCTGTCGGGATCAGACCTGGTGAAGTCGTCACCGTGAAAATCGGGTCGAGCCTGCACTCGGTCAAGTGGGTGACGTCATACTCCGGCGTCGAGGCCGGTGAGCCGATGCTCCATGTCGACTCTTCGGGTTTGCTCGCGTTGGCGGTGCGGGGTGGTCGTGCGGTCGAGAGCCTCAACCTTGCTGAAGGCATGTCAATCACCCTGGCGGGGAGAAAAGAACCCAAAGCTGAATGAGCCCTGTCACTGCGATGAGAACGAGAAGGATCAGGAGGATGATGGCGGTGGCCGGTCTCACATGCCGCGGATCGTATGCCGCAGCGGCCGAACCCGTAGCCCGGAGACCCCCAAACTTGTCGAGGCCCCCATCAACTGGGGGCCTCGACTACATGAAGAAGGGTTCCGTCACCGTGGGGCGGGCTGGGAGGCTATCCGTTCACACCTCGGACGAACGTGCCCTAGGTATGAGGGAAACGGAGTCCCCTCCTTCCTGCATGCACCGCGCTATCGACCACTAAGAGTGGTTTCTTGAGTAGTTTTTCCATTCGGTTCCTCACCCGTCCCGGATGTCACTTGTGCGACGACGCCCGACCGCTCGTCGAGTGGGCGGCCATGAAGGTGGGCGTGGTCATCGACGAGATCGATGTCGACGATGATGACACCCTCCTGTCTCTCTATGGAATGAGAATTCCGGTGGTTCTCGGTCCCGGTGACGAGGTGCTTGCAGAGGGGGTCATCGGGGATCGCCGGGCCCTGGAGAGGGTGTTCTTGGGTCTGGAGTGGGGTCAGCCGAGGTGACGAACCGAGGCCTCGGTCTCTCCGTCACCCTCTGTGGAGTCATCTCCGCCGTCCCCGGTGCCCTGTTCCCCATCGTCCGGGGACTCGGCGAGACCGCAGGCGATCAGAATCTCGTCCGGGTCGCCACCGCCAAAGCGGACACGCTCGAAGGCGGAAACCGCCGCGATCTGCTCCTCGGTCAAATTGCTGCTGAATGAGGGCATACCCCCGGCGATCGGCCTCGAGGTGTCGCCGTAGGTGCTCTCCCCTGCGGACAGGGATCCCGAGGACCCCAGTCCCACCCAATCGACGTGATCGGCGCAGGCCCCGAATGTGGTGAGCACCCCGGTCAGTGCGGGGAAGATGGCCGAACCCTGACCGTTGGCACCATGGCACCCGGAGCAATTGACACCCGTTATTGCCGCCCCCGCATAGATGCTCCCACCCAGAGCGACGTAGTCGGTTCCGCCCCCGTCGACAGACTTGCCGGTGAACTCCGACCCATCACAGTTGACGATGTCCCCGGTTACAACGTCCGTCATCAACTCCGTGGCCTCGCCGCACTCACCGGTGGAGGCGCCACCGAGTGCAAACAGGGCGAACAGGGGGACGAAGAGAAAAACAGCCGTCAGCCATTTGGGAATGACGAAGCTCGTCCGCTCCCTGATGCCGGCGGTTGGCACGGTTATCACCTCCGGGAGGTGCGCTGCCTCGCCCGGCGTCACTTCGGTGGGCGCCGGGGCTCTGGTTGGGGGTTGGGGCGTCGCCGTCGGAGTCTCCAACGCGACGGCAGCCGGGGCCGTTGCAACCGGCTCCGGCTGGGAGACCTCTTCCTCGGGAGCGGTCACTTCCGCCGGTTCGGATGCGGGTGCTGTTGCGGCTACCACGTCCCCTCCGGCCCACGCTGCCAGAACGTCATCGACCGACGCTCCGGTCTCGGCAGCCCTCGCCTCGGCTGAGCGTCGCACCAGATCCTCGGGTATTCCGAGGGCAGCGGCGGCAGCCGCGATGATTTCGCTCATCCCTGTCCTCCCGAGTTCCTCGATTCCAACAGGTACGCCACCAGGGCGGCCATATCCTTTGAGGCCAGGTTGTGCGGCGGGTGCGCAGTGCTATCACCGGTGACCGTCGACTCCAACTGACTCGATGTCATCCGTGTCCCCACATCTGAGAGATCGGGCCCAAATCGTCGATCTCCCAACACCTGGTTGGTGTCATTCAAAGTCACGGCTCCAAGCCCGATATCCGCGACAACCGGGCGCACCATCTGAGTGTGACAGGCGGCACATCCGATCGATGCGTAGACCTTCTGACCATCGACTGCTGCCTGTGAGTACGGGATCTCGCTGGTTCGGGCGCCCGGCTCGTCTGTGGCAACGGAAGGGCCGACAAGACCCAACAAGAGGACGACCAGAAACAACCCGATCGCACCGAGGATGATCAATCCCGGTTTGTCCGGCGCCCCAACAAGGACAGGTGGCCGGTAAGTGCCCGGGGGAGCGGCGGCGACGGGCGCGGTCTGAGCCGGCGGAGTCTCAATCACGATCTCGGGGGCGACATCCGGCTGTGGAGTCGGTGGCTCGGCGCTCACTTCGACAGAGGTTGGTGGTTCCGGTGCGGGAGAGGGTGTGACGGCTACGGCCTCGCCTCCACCCCACGCGGTCAGGATCTCATCGACACTGGAGCCGGTCTCGGCGGCGCGAGCCTCGGCCGAACGACGCACCAGGTCTTCCGGCAGCCCGAGTGCGGCGGCCGCTACCGCCAGGAGCTCACTCATCGTCGGCGTCCTTTGCGACGAGAACCTCTTGTGTGGCGGCTTTTCCCTGCGTGACGGTTCCGATGACGGTGGCCGCGTAGGCGAGCTGGCCGAGGAAGGTGACGATGGCGAACCCGACAACGATCAACATCATGGTTTCGACGCTCTCGCCGAGACCGGCGCCCCAACCTTCTCCGACGTCGACATAGGCGCCCGAATTGGAGCCGCCGATCCATGAGTAGCCCGAGACGAGACCGGAGGCGGCCATGAAGACGAGAACCCCGACCGATCCGGTGAGTGTCAGGGTCAAGAAGGGTTTCGCTCTCCTCGTGTAGAGCTCCCTGCCAAACAGACGGGGGACAGCCGAGAAGCTCACGCTGGCGATGAGCAGGGTGCCAACCCCCGAGATGGCGGTGTATTCGATGGCCTGCCAGAAGCCTGTCAACGCTGCCACCGATGCGATCGAGCGGAAACCGGCGAGTGCCGCCATCACTGCCACCCCGACCGCGAGGTAGAGACCGAGCACTCCCGATCTCAGGGCAGGCATGTCTCGGACCTTGTCCCAGGCGCCCTCGAGGGTCAGCGACGCGTTTGCTGCGTTTGCCAGAGCCCCGATCGGGAAGGCGAGACCGAGGGCAGCCCCCACACCGGACAGATACGAGGGCCCCGGCCCGAACATGAGTTGGGCGGTTCCCCACCACACCGCGGCGAATCCCAGTGACCAAAACCCGACGAGGGCGAGTTGGCGACTGGCGAGGGAGACATCGAGCTCCCTGACCATCGTGTAATAGAAGAGCCCCGTCCCGACTGTGAGGAGAAACATCGTGACGAAGCCTGCGGAGAAGAACACGTCGGTGTAGGCGACAGCGGTTGATGAGAGAGATGGCAGGTCGCCCGAGAAGAAGGCCAGGTAGAGGAGGGGCAGCCAGATGACACCACCGAGAACAAACCAGAGGGTCACGTAGCTTCGGTTCTCGGTGCGGTCCGAGATGGTTCCAATGGTGACCAGCGCCGGTACGGCGAGGAGAAGGGCCATCGGTAGATTGATCCACCACGGAAGACCGAACGGCTGACCACCGGTGCCGAACCCGAATCCGATCGCAAGCAG
Source organism: Actinomycetota bacterium (assembly GCA_027296205.1). Lineage (GTDB taxonomy): Bacteria > Actinomycetota > Acidimicrobiia > Spongiisociales > ZC4RG35 > SZUA-217. The sequence goes on along the minus strand of JAPUJM010000007.1, from coordinate 1,906 downwards.
ACCAACGAGCACCAGAACCGCGATTCCTGTCAACTCGAACATCGCGAGGCTGCTGCCCTTCAGCCTTGCCCCGGTGAGCCGGGGGAGGACGTAGTAGATGCCACCGATCAGCGAAATGGAGACGAACCCGATCATCAGGGTGAGGTTGGCCATGGGCTCGAGCCGCCCGTAGGTAATGGGAAAGAGGTCGGCGAAACGGAGGGACATCAGGGAGAGCAACTCGAGACCCCCACCGAGCACGAGAAAGACGGCACCGGCCACGAGATGATTTGCCGCCACGCGACTGTCGTCTTCCCCTACAACGTGGAGTGTTCGATTGTCCGAAGTTCGGGTGTCAGCCAAGCGTCTTCCTCGTCAGAAGTGAGACGGGCGGCAGCATAACTACTTCCACAAATCACTCCGCCGCTACATTCACCCCGGTTAGTGCCACCGGATGGGTTATCTAAGAGGACCCTGCTTGTGGTAGAAACGCCCCAACAGCCAGTTACCCGCGTCCGGAGTGCGCCTGACTATGTATCGGCTCGGAGAATTAACCGACAGACGCCGCAAGGCAATCGGATCTGGATTGCTTCTTCTCGGTGTCCTCGGACTGGTGGTCGGGGTTGTCTGGATTCACTGGTCGAGCCTCCCGGAGACGGAGCTCATCGATGGCGTCGATGTTGTGGTGACCGTCGATTACCTCAACTGGTTCCCGCGAGGCACTGTCTGGCTGGGGGTCGGCTATCTGATCGTCTTGGGTGCGACAACCTTCGCTCTCGTGGGAGCTACCTTCCTTTGGGTTCTCAATCAAAGGATGACCTGGGCGCGCGCCACCGTGGCGGCGATGATCACCTGGCTCACTCTTCTCTTCTTTTTTGGGATAGTCCCCTCAGAGTGGCTCACCTTCGCCCAGACCGAGCTCGATTGGTCGTCGCAAAGAATCGCGCTTGTCATCCCACCTGCCCTCGTCCTCGGCAACACCATCGAAATCAGTTACGCCGTCCTCAAGGATTCGATCTCGATGGGCTACCACATCGCGCTACTCGGGTTCGGCGCCGTATTCGGGATTCAGATTCAGAAGATCAAGGCAGGTCGTCCACCCGGCGCCCAACCGCCCGAGCGGAAGTCGCCATATGGCCGTCCTCTGGTCAAGGGAGACGCTTGATGCCCCGTGGAGTCATCGACGAGATCCCGCCGATCAGGGACGACTATCAGCTTGCCCTGGTCGAAGGTGACTATTTCAAAGACAAGCTGCGTCCCAAGCAGTTCCTCCACATCGACCAGGTGGAATGCATCCTTTGCGAAGGCTGCGTTGATATCTGTCCCTGGAAGTGCATTCACTACCTGTCGCTGGATGCAATCACCGAAGGAGTCAACGTCGACCATCCGGCTGAGGACGACCAGAACTTCGGTTTTTTCATCGTCGATGAGGACGAGTGCACTCGATGCGCGTTGTGCATCGATAGGTGTCCGACCAACGTCATCTCCCTGGGCAAGTTCGAAGGCTCGCTTGCCGACCAGGCGGCCGAGTTGGGTCTCGACCGCCGACCATGGGACTTCGACACCGGTCAGCGTGATTTCAAGAACGGATACTCGTACGGTATGCGTTGGTAGCAGGGAGAGCGCGCTAATTGGCTAACAGCAACGGCAAGACCGGACTCAAGGACCGGATCAAAGAGACCAACGACAAGCTGTGGAACTCACAGGTGGTCGGGGCGATCCTTCGACCCGGTTCGCCCTTCAAGCAGGGCTACTCGGATAGTCCCAGAAACCGCTCCTATGTTGTGATGAACAACGTTCTCTATCACCTCCACCCGGTGAAGGTGAAGAGGCACGCGGTCAAGCTGTCCTACACACTGTGTCTCGGTGGGCTCAGCTTCTTCCTTTTCATCCACCTGACAATCACCGGCATCTTTCTGATGTTCTA
>JAPUJM010000069.1 GCA_027296205.1 Actinomycetota bacterium | reverse complement strand
CATTGGTCGGTCACGATGAGTGAGGCTCTCGTCCGTGTCGGCAAGCTCCAACTCGAGGGACGGGTCCGTCGTCAGGGCGAGATGATCGTTCCCACCTGAGCGTTACCTGCGCCGGCGGTATCGACGCAATACGCTTTCCGTGTGCATGTCCCTGAATTACCGGCATGGGCCGAAACATCCGTCGGGCCTTATCTGAGGCGACTCGTCGACCAACGGGGTCTCTCCCCTCACACGGTCGATGCCTACCGACGCGACCTGCGTCAGTTCTTCGACTACTGCGACCGTGGAAATCTCAAACGTATCTCTGACGTCGAGCGACGTCACTGCCGCCGATATCTGGCCTTTCTCGATACCAGGGGCTACTCGCGCCGATCGATCGCAAGGAAGGCCTCGGCGGTTCGGGCCTTCTACGCCGACGCCTCCAAACGCGGTCTTGTCGAGGTCAATCCCTTCGACGGCGTGGCCCGTCCCAAGTTGAGCAGACCCCTTCCCCATGCGCTTCCGGCACGAACTGTGGGTCTTGCTCTGGACGCGATTGACACCTCCGACCCGAAGGGGTTACGCGACAAAGCCCTGATCGAGACCCTGTACGCCACCGGGCTTCGTATTTCGGAATTGGCATCCATGTCGACGGCGGATGTCGGCTCGGACACCATCACCGTGGTGGGGAAGGGCGACAAAACACGTCGGGTTCCGGTGGGCCGGCCCGCCCAGGAATCCATCGATCTCTACTTGAGGGAGGGTCGGCCACGTCTCGCCGCGGTCGGTGCCGGAGACGCGCTGTGGGTGGGTGTGCGCGGGGGCCCTCTGCATCCTCGGGGCATCCGACGAGTCGTCTCCAATCGGCTCGCCACGTTCCCTCACGCCCTCCGCCATAGCTTTGCCACGCATCTGCTCGAAGGTGGGGCAGACTTGCGCACAGTCCAGGACCTATTGGGACATAGCGATTTGGCGACCACGCAGATCTACACTGCCGTTACCCGTCAGCATTTGAGAGGAACCTATGACCGAAGCCACCCGAGAGCCTGATGAGAAGACTCAGGTCGAGGGTCTGTGGGAAGTATTCAAGGCTTCCGGTGCTGCTGATGCCCGCGAGCGACTGATTCTCCATTATTCGCCGCTGGTGAAATATGTGGCTGGGAGAGTTGGTGCGGGTCTTCCCCGCTCGGTCGATCAGAATGACCTCGCCAGCTACGGGCTGTTCGGGCTCATCGATGCGATCGACAAATTCGAGCCTGAGCGTGGCTTCAAGTTCGAGACCTATGCGATCAACCGCATCAAGGGAGCGATACTCGACGAGTTGAGGGCTCTCGATTGGGTGCCCAGGTCGGTCCGCTCCCGGGCGCGCCGGATCGAGGCGGCAGTTGTCGAACTCGAGCACAATTTGAAGCGAACTCCCACCGAGGAAGAGCTTGCTCTCAGCGTCGAGATGGAGGTCGGAGAGCTCCGTGATGCTTTGGCCGAGATTGGCCGGTCCGGCATCGCAGCTCTAGACGAGTTCGTCTCTGGTGACTCCCAGACCTCGATGGGGGAGATGCTCGCCGATCCCGCCGGTATCTCGCCAGAGGTCGCCTTCCAGTCGGCGGAGACGCGGAGGGGTTTGGCCGAGGCTGTCAACAGGCTTCCGGAGCGGGAGCGACTCGTTGTCACTCTCTACTACTACGAGGGAATGACCCTCGCTGAGATCGGTGGTGTGCTCGGAGTAACCGAGTCTCGGGTCTGCCAGATACACGCCAAGACGATGATGTCTCTCCGTAATCGTCTCGGCGACCCTTCCTGGGGTTGATCCAACGTTGGCGAGAACAACGCGGGCGAGTGGGCGGCGGCCCTGTCGTCGATTACCCAAACGGTCCGGGGCTCCCTTAATATCGCGACCATCACGCACGCTCGTGAACCCCTGACTGGTCGAGCCTTCTCCTGGAGACCGCTCGAAGAAGGGGCACCCCTTTTGAGGGTGGGGCCTGACCCAACGGGCGGAGGAACATAACCAGAAAGGAGTCAATTGTGACTGATGTCACGATGAAGCAACTCTTGGAGGCCGGGGTCCATTTCGGTCATCAGACCCGACGCTGGAACCCCAAGATGAGCCCCTATATTTACGGGGAGCGCAACGGAATCCACATCATGGACCTTCGTCAGACCGTTGTTCAGGTCGCCGAGGCGGTCGACTTTGCCCGTGACGTCGCGGTCGATGGCGGCTCGGTCCTCTTCGTGGGCACCAAGAAGCAGGCCCAGGGAGCCGTCGCCGAGCACGCGACCCGGTCTGGCCAGCCCTATGTGAACTTTCGCTGGCTCGGCGGAATGCTCACCAATTTCAGGACAATCCAGAAGCGCATCTTCTACATGAGAGAGCTGAACCGCATGGAGGAGTCCGGCGACATTAACTCACTTCCCAAAAAGGAGCGTCTCAAGTTGCGTCGTGAGCTTGCCAAGCTCGAGCGCAACCTCGGTGGTGTGGTCGACATGGCGAAATTGCCCGAGGCCGTTCTCGTCATCGACGTCAACACCGAGGCAACCGCTGTCAAGGAGGCCGATCGTCTCGGCATCCCCATCATCGCTCTGGTCGACTCAAACTCGGATCCTGATGCCGTCGACTACCTGATTCCGGGCAATGACGACGCCATCCGAGCCGCCGACCTGATCGCCGGGGCCATTGCAGACGCGGTCATCGAAGGTAAGGAGATTGCCTCCAAGAAGAAGCCGGCAAAGGACGAGGACGAGGCCGAGGCCGAGGAGTCTTGATCAGGTAGGAGATTCGCATGGCCGATTTCACAGCCAAAGACATTCAGAAACTTCGCCACGACGCCGGTGTCGGCATGATGGATGCCAAAAAGGCCCTCGCCGACTCCGATGGTGACCTGGATGAGGCCTTCGATCTTTTGCGTGAGCGTGGCCAGGCCAAGATGGCAAAGCGTGCCGACCGAGAAGCCGTAGAAGGTGTCATTGGCAGCTATGTGCACATCCAGAGTGATCGCCCGGTTCTGGGGGTGTTGGTCGAACTGGCCTGCGAGACAGACTTCGTGGCCAAGAGTGACGAATTCAAACAGGTGGCCAATGACATCGCCATGCATGTCGGTTGGTCCGACCCACGGTGGGTTTCCCGAGATGATGTGGACGAGGACGCCGTCTCCAAAGAGCGCGAATTGATCGCTCGTCAGGCCGAGACTGACGGCAAACCCGCGGAAGTCATCGAGAGGATCATCGCCGGCAAGATCGAGTCGTGGTACGCCGAGAACGTGCTTTCCGACCAGGAGTTCGTCAACACCGAGAGGTTCGAGGGCACCGTTGGCGACATGGTTGGTGCACTGGCGTCGAGAATGGGCGAGAACATTCTGGTGCGTAAGGTCGCTCGCGTGGCTGTCGGAGGCTAGGAGAACCGTTGTCTGAATCGACGAATAGACGAGTACTGCTCAAACTTTCCGGTGAGGCCTTTGCCGATCCTGCCATTGGTTACGGCATCGATCCGCTCACCGTTCATCGGGTGGCCGACGAGATCTCCGAAGCGGTGACGACCGGGGTCGAAGTGGCAATTGTCGTTGGCGGAGGGAACATCTTTCGCGGCGTTTCCCAAGCCGCCAAAGGAATGGATGCAGCCACCGCCGACTACATGGGGATGCTTGCCACGGTGATCAACGCTCTGGCTTTGAGGGATGCGCTGGAGCATCAGGGTGTCACCACCCGCGTGCAGAGTGCCATCACCATGCAGGAATTGGCCGAGCCGTACATCAGGTTGAGGGCCATCCGACACCTGGAGAAAGGCCGGGTCGTGATCTTCGCCGCCGGCACCGGGAACCCTTTCTTCACCACAGACACCACCGCAGCTCTCCGCGCCATCGAGATAGGCGCCGACGCGCTGCTCAAGGCTTCGACGGTCGATGGCATCTATGACTCAGATCCTGCAACCAACAAGGATGCCAACCGAATCAGCGAGCTCTCCTATATGGAGTTCATTGCTCGCGAACTCCGGGTGATGGACACCACCGCCGTTACGATGTGCAAAGAGCACAACGTGCCGATTCACGTCTTCGATATGACCACCCCTGGCAACATCGTCAGGGCTGTTCACGGTGATCGGATCGGCACAGTGGTCCACTGAAGAGGAGAGCGAGTTGATCAGTGATCTTTTGACCGAAGCCAAGCAAAAGATGGAGATGGCGGCTGATCACGTGGGCAACGAGTTTGCCACCGTAAGGACAGGTCGGGCCAATCCTCAGCTGCTGCATCGGATAACCGTGGATTACTACGACACTCCGACACCGCTTCAGCAGCTCGCATCGATCTCCGTGCCCGAACCGCGGTTGCTGATGATCCAACCTTTCGACAAGTCGACCGTCGGGGACATCGAGCGGTCACTTCAGCAGGCGGACCTCGGTCTCAACCCCAGCAACGACGGAACGGTCATCCGGATCGCCTTTCCGCCGCTCACCGAAGAGCGTCGCCAGGAGTTGATCAAGGTCGTAAAGCACATGGCGGAGGATGGTCGCGTGGCTATCCGAAATGTGCGCCGCCACGCGAAGTCCGATATGGAGGCCCTTCATGGGGAGATTTCCGACGACGACATTCGACGTGGCGAGGACGAGCTTCAGGACCTGACCGACAACTACGTCGACAAGATCGACTCCCTTCTTGGCAACAAAGAAGACGAGCTTCTCGAGGTTTGAGTTGGCTGATCAAGACCCCACAGACCAGAGCGGACAGGAATTCAACCGTCCCTGGGAGAAGGGCGACGACGACGAGGATACTGCCGAAGAGGTTCCCCCGTCCGACATCGAGTCCGATGAAGACGCCGACCCCGTAGTCGAGGAGTCGGCAGCGGATCCGGCTGAGTCCGGCCAGAAGACATCGGATGAGACAACGGACTCTGATTCGGGCGACGTCGATTGGGCGGCGATGGCCGAGAGCACGAGCAGGGTTGACGACTTCACGTCTGGCCAATACCTCTCAGCAACCACGGAGGAATACAAGGGTCTCGCCGAGGATGTGAGTCGCGCCGCCGAAGAGGAGTATGAGATGCAGGCGGTCGCGGCGACCCTCCCCGGTGTGGAAAGCGGTCTCGTCGGGTTCGAGGATGTTTCCGGAAAGGTCACCGACTCCGAAGAGTCCTATGAGGCTGTCGAACAGGCTGCGGCATCTGACCTGACAAGGCGTATCGCGTCTGGACTGGCGATCTTCGGCTTGTTCTTGGGGAGTCTTGTTCTTGGTGGTTGGTGGTTCACCACGTTCGTGATCCTGGTCATGGTCGTCGCCGTCGGAGAGTTGTACGCCAATCTCCGTGTAAATCAATACCGCCCGATAGCCTTGTTCGGCATCGCTGGCGTCATCCTGATGGGTGTCGGCGCCCACAACGCGGGCGCAGCGGCGATTGGAGGGTGGGCCGGCTTTGCTGCATTGGCCACGATCCTGTTCTTCTCGCTGACCCCGAGAAGGAATCCGGTCGAAAACGTCTCGGTGACGGTTCTCGGTGTCGCCTGGGTGGGAATGCTCTCCTTTGCGATCCTGGTGGCAAACGGACCACATCCGGTGGCCTACATCCTGTTTGTTGTGCTTCTGATAGCTCTCAATGACATCGGCGCATTTTTCGTTGGCCGCGCCTTCGGCCGACGAAAGTTGGCTCCCAGAGTTTCGCCCAACAAGACAATCGAAGGCTTCATAGGAGGTCTGATCGTTGTGGGGGTGGTGGCGTCGATCTTGGTCACCTTCCCGCCCTGGGAATCGATTGGGCTGGCCAAGGGCCTGGCAGCCGCCGCGGTGGTCGGGTTGTTCTCGCCTCTCGGTGATCTCGTTGAGTCCATGGTGAAGAGAAGTATCGGAGTCAAAGACATGGGATCGGTGCTCCCCGGTCACGGCGGGATGCTCGACCGGATAGACGGGTTCCTGTTTGCCGTTCCTGCCATCTATTTCCTGTTCAGAGCCTTCGAATTGCTGTGAGTCGCCCCGTTGTCGTCCTAGGGGCGACCGGTTCAATCGGGTCCCAGACGCTTGAGGTGGCCGATGCTCTCGGCATGGAGGTGGCCGCGGTCGCCGCTCTCAGACCGTCCCGGCGGTTTGCCGAGGTAGCCGCTTCCCGCCCGGACGCCAGGGTCATCGTCGTCGGCGGCTCATCCGAAGATAGGGCCGACTTCGAGTCCGCCGTGGGCAGGAGGGTCGAGTACGACGCTCCGGCGGTTCTCGATGCCTCCGCAACACCAGGAGCCGTTGTTGTCAACGGGATCGTCGGTGCTGCGGGGCTCCGGGCGACGTTGGCCACTCTCGAGGCGGGGAATCGCCTTGCATTGGCGAACAAGGAGAGCCTGGTCGCTGGTGGGCCCGTCGTGAAGCGGGCTCTTCAGCACGGCGGCGAGATGATCCCCGTGGACAGTGAGCACTCTGCTCTGTTCCAGTGTCTCCAAGGAGAGCCGCCGGAAGCTGTTGCCAGGCTGGTGCTCACCGCCTCCGGAGGACCCTTTCGCGGCCGCAGCCGCCAGTCGCTGGGGGAGGTGACACCAGAGGAGGCCCTGAAGCATCCGACTTGGGACATGGGCGAACGGGTGACGATCGACTCGGCCACGCTCTTCAACAAAGGTCTCGAAGTCATCGAGGCGCACTATCTGTTCGATGTCCCTTACGACCGGATAGAGGTCGTGGTCCACCCACAATCGGTTCTCCACTCGGCTGTCGAGTTCGTGGATGGCTCCTGGAAGGGGCATTTCGGGCAGCCCGACATGCGTATCCCGATTCAATACGCCCTCACCGCCCCAGCGCGATCAGACTCACCCGCCGACCCCTTCTCGCTCGCGGGGCGGGAACTCACTTTCGAGGAAGTCGACAGGGGGACCTTCCCTGCGCTCGACCTGGCGTTCGTGGCCGGTCGGAGAGGTGGTTCGGCCCCGGCCGTCCTCAATGCCGCTGATGAAGTGGCCGTCGAGGCGTTCCTTCAGCATCGACTTGGTTTTCTAGGGATCGCCGATGTCGTTGGCCTTACCCTCGACCAGGTCGAATGGCGGCAACTCGACAGCGTTGACGATGTGCTCGAAGTCGACCGCGAGGCGAGAGGGATCGCCGCGACGCTGGTCGCCGGCTCATGCTGAGTAGAGGCCCGTATGGGGGCACCGTGACGTCACGCCGGGGACATATCTGCGTCGATGAGCCATCCGTTTTCTTCGTCACTGCCCATGAGCCGGGTCACTTCTCAGGGGCTAAGGCGGTGGGGGATGTAGGGTTCACTGGCGGGTCGAGAAGCAATGGCCCACGATCTGGGGTGGTGATCTAGATGCTTGGGGGCGTAGCTGCGGTAATAGCCATCGTTTTCTTCGTCACTGCCCATGAGGCGGGTCACTTCCTGGCGGCCAAAGCGGTGGGGATGAAGGCGACACAATTCTTCTTTGGCTTCGGACCGAAGATCTGGTCGATCCAAAGAGGCGAGACCGAGTACGGCTTCAAGTGGTTTCCCCTCGGTGGCTACGTGCGGATTATCGGGATGAACCCGCTGGAGGAGGTGGCTCCAGGCGATATGGGGCGCACCTACCGGGAGAAGAAGTTCTGGGAGAAGAGCGTGGTCGTCCTCGCCGGGGTGGGGACGAATTTTCTCATCGCCTTCGTTTTGTTCTACGGGATCATCCTCGCGGTCGGCGTCCCGGGTGACCCCACACTCGAGGTTGGTCTGGTAGTCGAAGAGTCCCCCGCCGAGCAAGCCGGTTTGCAGGAGGGTGATGTGATCCTTGCGATCGACTCCCAGGTGGTCACGGACTGGGACGATCTCACGGTGGGTCTCGGGTCCGAGGGACCGGGCCCGTCGTCGGTCACAGTTGACCGGGATGGCGAGTTGATCACTCTCGAGGTTGATCTTGTGGAGAGCGAGTTGATCGCCGGGGCGGGTTTCCTCGGGGTGGCTCCGACGGTGGAGCGGGTTGATGTCGGTCCGATCACGGCCATTGGCCTGGCAGGGCAACTGGTCTGGGGTGGCATAGCGGACACGTTCGGCGCCCTGTTCCAGATGGTGCGCCCGTCTTCGCTGGCGCAGTATTTTGGGGTGTTCCTGGGTGATACCGACGTGCCCAACGACATTCGTCCCATTAGCCCAATCGGGATTGTGGCGATCGGCAGCCAAGTCGAGAGCGCAGCGTCCCTTCTGGGAATCCTTGCCTATGTCAACGTGTTCCTCGCCACTATCAATCTTCTTCCGTTATTCCCGCTCGACGGAGGTCATTTCGCGGTGGCCTTGTACGAGAAGCTCACCAGGAGAGAAGCGGACATCAGCAAGCTCGCGCCGGTTGCGGCCGCGGTCATCGGACTCTTCTTGTTTTTGGGGTTCGTGGCCATCATCCTCGACCTGACCGACCCGATCAGCCTGTGAGCACGGGTCTCCCGGGTCTAGCGCCTACGACGATCCGCTGGGCATGCTCGACCTCTGCGAAGCGTGACAAAGCCGCAACCACGGAGGCGTACGACGTATCGAGGCAGACGTCATCTTTCCACATGCGGGATCAGCGGGTCTACCGTTAGAGGGTGACCTTCGAAAGACGTCTGACACGACAGCTTCACGTTGGTGATGTCCCTGTGGGTGGGGGAGCACCGATAACCGTCCAGTCGATGACCACGACCAAGACGGCCGACGTCGACGGGACGCTTGCCCAGGTTTATGCCCTCGCAGGCGCCGGGGCGGACATCGTCCGGATCACTTGCAACGACGTGGAAGCCGCCCAGGGTCTCGCCGAGATCGTGCCGCGTAGCCCGGTTCCGATCATCGCCGACATCCACTATCAGTACCGGTTGGCCCTTGCCTCGATCGAAGCCGGCGTCCAGGGGCTTCGGCTCAACCCCGGGAACATCCGCAAAGAGGATCAGATCAAGATCGTGGCCCGCGAGGCCAAAGATCGAGGGCTTCCTATTCGAGTAGGTGTGAACGCAGGTTCTCTCGACAGGAATTTGCTGGAGAAGCATGGTTCTGCTTCGCCCCAGGCTCTTGTCGAATCCGCCCAGACGGAGATTCGGTATCTCGAAGAGGTGGACTTCACAGACATCAAGATCTCGGTCAAGCACTCCAATATTTCGTCAATGGTCGAGTCGTATCGATTGCTCGCCGACACAATCGACTACCCGCTTCATCTCGGCGTAACCGAGGCCGGCCCACCACCAGCCGGTCTGATCAAATCGGTCGCCGGGATCGCAACTCTTCTCAACGAAGGCATCGGTGACACGATTCGGTTCTCGCTCACGGCGGATCCGGTCGAAGAGGCCAAAGCCGGGCGACAACTCCTCGAATTTCTCGGGCTACGGGAACGGCAGGGTTTGGACCTGATCGCATGTCCGTCTTGCGGACGAGCCGAAGTCGATGTGATCGAGGTGGCCACCGCCGCGCAGAAGGCCCTCGAAGAAGCCAATCTGGCGATTCAGGTTGCTGTCATGGGCTGCGTTGTCAACGGACCCGGCGAGGCCCGGGAAGCCGATATCGGCATCGCTGCCGGGCGGGGGCGGGGCCACCTATTCATCAAGGGGCGTGTCGTCCGTGTGGTGCCTGAGGATGAGATGGTTGATGCATTACTCGACGAGGCTCGAAAACTCGTGGACGAAGGCGTGGAGGCCCGACTCGCTCATGCCGAGGAAAATGCCGAGGAAATCGCCGCAGCGGACCGTCGACAACTCGTAGAGATCCAGGGGGATGCCAACCGGGCCACCGAGCTGCGGGCTCAGGTCGCCGAAATAGCCAAGGGTGATTGATCGTCCGGCTCTCGCGGAAGGATCCAGCAATGACTGACTACAGGATCAAGACCGCCGAGGGAGAAGTTTTTCAGATTTCTTTCTGAATTTCGGGTCAAACCTCTTGAATCTGTCACTGGTCGAACGTATGTTCGAGAGTATGGATTGGGAGACGGTTTCTGCGGACGAAGTTGATCGGGGTTTCGATCAGTTCGGCGGTTTGCAGGCTGCGGCCGCAGCGGAGATCTGCCGTCTGATTCGGGCCGCCGATGTCGGTCAGACCTGGATGACCGACGGGGCGAGGAGTCTGCCGGATTGGGTCTCGGCTCGGCTCCGGATCCGTCATGCCACTGCCGCCCAGTTGGTTGCGGTGGCGAGACGTCTACAAGATCTGCCTGGACTGTCCTCGCGGTTCGCTTCCGGTGACCTTTCGTTGGATCAGACCGACGCCATCTCCAAGATGGCCACTGCCGACACCGAAGCGGGT
>JAPUJM010000068.1 GCA_027296205.1 Actinomycetota bacterium | reverse complement strand
TCGAGGCTGCGCACCCTGGTCACCGGCATGACCGGCATCATCTGCTCGGTCCAGACCAGATTGTGCTCGCTCCGAACCTCGGCCACCAACAACCGAACGTCCTCGTCGACCGTGATGCCGATCTCGGAGAGGATCACGGCGGCGTTCTTCCCGATCAGCGTCTGATTGATCATCCCCGGCTTGTTGGGGGGGCCCATCTCCTTGAAATGACCCGTTCCAGTCGCTTCAGCTCGTGCTCCTTGAGCCGGTAGGCGCCATTGGCGACCATTGCCTGGACGAGACGATCGGCCACGGTGTCAACGACGATCGTGGTCTTCTCATCCGTGCAGATGACGTTGTTGTCGAAGGAGGCGCCTCGGACGATGTCGCGGCCCGCGGCGTCGACGTCAGCCGTTTGGTCGACGACGGCAGGTGGGTTGCCGGGACCTGCGGTGATCGCCTTCTTGTTGGTCTTCAGCGCCTCTTTGACGACGCCGGGCCCTCCGGTCACCAGGAGAACACGAATGTCGGGGTGATGCATCAGATCGCGTGCCGACTCCAAAGTCGGGTGAGGGGTCGCAGTGATCAGATCCGGCGGACCTCCGCCGGCAACCACCGCTCGATTGAGAAGCTTGATGTTCTCGACCGAGACCAGGCTGGCACCGGGGTGGACGTTGAAAACCACAGCGTTGCCCGCCGAGACGATCGCGATCGAATTGTTGATGATCGTCGAAGTGGGGTTGGTCGTTGGTGTGATCGACCCGATGACACCATACGGCGCATACTCGGTGACCACCATGCCGGCATCACCGGTCACAACATGAGGTTCCAGGTCCTCCGGGCCCGGCGTCTTGGTCGTCACCAGTCGATTCTTGACGACCTTGTCCTCGGCACGGCCCATACCAGTCTCTTCAGCCGCCATGTAGGCGAGCCTCTCCCCTTCCCTGAGCATGGCCGCGCGCATCGAGTCGACAATCGTCTTTCTGATCTCGAGACCCATCTCCCGGTAGACCTCGAACGCCTGACGGGCGGATCGGGCGGCCTCATCGATGCTGCCGTGGATTCCGTCGCCGAGCTCCACTTCGGAAATGGCGAGCTCATCACTGGCGCGCAATGCCGGACCGGATCGGTCGGCGAATTCAGCCGCGGCAACCCGGCCTTTGACCCGATCGATTATCGAACGTACTTCGCTGTCGCTGAGCTTGGACCTATCCAGCAGCTTCCTCCTGACCCTTGTGGTAGCGGACTTCGCCACCGATGTCCCATGAGTCCACGATCGCCATGATCACGGCGTCGCATGGACGATCCCTGGTCATCTCGGTCTGACGCGCCGAACTGCCCGAGGCGTAGAGGACGACCTCACCCACGCCGGCGCCAACTGCGTCAACAGCCACCACATATGTCCCTGTCTCCTGGTTTGCCTCGTCGATCTGCCGGACAACCAGGAACTTCATACCCGATAGAAGGGCTTCCTTGTGGCTGGCTACGAGGGTTCCAGCGACCCTGCCTAGATGCATGGGTCTCTCCTGTTTCTCGTGGTCGTCAGCCGACGTCGTCCTGCGCCTGATCCTGACGGCCCAGTGGCAGCACGAGATCCACGTTGACATGTGGTCGGGCAATGACATGGGTGGCGGTCACTTCGCCAACCTTCTCGGCGCCGCGGACACCTGCGTCAACCGCAGCCTTTACCGCCGCAACGTCACCACGGACCACGGCGGTTATGTAGCCGCCGCCGGTCTTCTCCATGCTCACCAGCTCCACCTTGGCCGCCTTGACCATGGCATCTGCAGCCTCCACCATCGCCGGGTAGCTGCGCGCTTCGATCATTCCCAGAGCTTCAGCCATGAAGCTCCTCCTTTCCTTCGTTCTCAGTCGAAATTGTCACTCTGATCATCCCGGGTCTCTTCCCGTCAGACCTTCCAATGCGGACACAGCCGCCTGCCATCCCACATCGATGTCTCGCTCCTCGCCCCCAAGGTAGACGCGACCCATCGACCCGAAGCTTCGGACTTCGAGCACGTTTATCTCGGCAGACTTCTCCGCTTCGTTGGCAGCCAGCGAGGCGTAGGCCGCTGGTTCACACTCGAGGACATAGAGGGTCTGTCCCGGGATGATCATCTCGCCGTGTCTCGTCCTGTTGATGAGCTGGGCGTGATAGTCATCGATGCGCCGAATGATCTGGGAACTGATGATGTTTGGTTTCATCCGATCGTCCTCGGATTGCCCGATGCCTTCGAGGATGGCCTCGCCTGCAGCCCGAACTTCTGCTTGGTCCGGAGAATGGACCTCGAGAACGCCGAAAAAGCGCTCGATGACCTGAAGACCCGGCTTGACGCCGGTTGCCTTGAGGGCAACGTCCGTGAGACGGTTGATCTCGATTCCGGGCGCGACCTCCACCCAAAGCGAGGCGTCCCCCGCCAGGGGGAGAAAGCCTTGCGCAACGGTTCCCAAGAATGCCGCGTATTGCGGTTGCAGGCTGTCCAGGAACGCATAGGACCTGAGCTCAATACCGTTCGTCACTATCTCCTCCGTCTGATCCGCCGACAATCTGCACTCCCGCGGACGCACCGATCCTGGTGGCGCCGGCGGCAATCATGTCTTCCAGGTCATTGGCAGTTCGGACACCGCCTGACGCCTTGACACCCATGTCCGGTCCGACCGTCTCCCGCATCAGGGCGACGTCGTAGACCGTCGCTCCCCCCGGACCGAATCCGGTCGAAGTCTTCACGAAGTCGGCCTTGGCCCTCTTCGCCAGCGCCGAGGCAATCACTTTCTCCTCATCGGTGAGCAGCGCCGTCTCCAGAATGACCTTGCATATCGCCCCGGTCTCATGAGCCGCGTCCACCACCTTGACGATGTCGTTGTACACCATTTCGTGGTCACCCGACTTGAGGGCCCCGACGTTAATGACCATGTCGATCTCACGGGCGCCGTCGCGGAGAGCCTTGCGTGTCTCGGTGGCCTTGATGTCGGTCGTGGTCGCACCCAGCGGAAAGCCGATGACCGTGCACACCGGCACCTTCGTACCTCGCAGGTTGTTCGCCGCCCGTTTCACCCACGTGGGATTGATGCACACCGAGGCGAAACCGTACTGCTCGGCCTCGGAGCAGAGCATGTCGATGTCGTCAGCTGTTGCGTCGGCCACCAGGAGGGTGTGGTCGATGTACTGCGCAACGTCAAGGGGGACATCCGCTGCTTCACCATGAAATGCGACCCGGTCGGCCCCATTGGCGACAACCTCGCGAACCTTCTCTCCCGTCTCGGCCATGTCGAACCGGGTGGAGAGCGCAGAGAGGACTTCTCGGGTGATGGCCTCGACCAGCGCCTCACGATTCATGACACGACTTCTTCATTCGGGTCCGGAGTATTGTCGATCCAGCGCGTCGATCATGGCAACCCGACGGGCATGGCGACCCCCCGACCATTCGGTGGATAGCCATTCCTCCACGATCTGCCATGCCAAGCCGTCTCCGATCAGCCCGGCGCCGAGCGTGAGGACGTTGGAATGGTTGTGCTCGCGGCTGTTTCGGGCCGACGAGACGTCGTAGCAAAGGGCGGCGCGGACTCCGGGCACCTTGTTCGCCACCATGGCTGAGCCAATCCCGGCGCCATCGATCATGATCCCCCAACGACAGTCGCCATCTGCCACCTTCTGTGCCACAGCCAGCGCATAATCCGGGTAGTCAACCGACTCCTGGGAATGGGTTCCACAGTCCAAGACATCCCATCCGGCTTCCTTCAGTCTGAAGGCGAT
>JAPUJM010000067.1 GCA_027296205.1 Actinomycetota bacterium | reverse complement strand
TGGATAGGAGCTCGCCGCACCGGAACCTGGCTCATGCGTCCGGTCAGGGGCGAGTCGTCGGTGGGGGAGTATCTGATTCTTGCGCTACCTCTGATGATCGGGCAGTCGGTGGTCGTGCTCGACGAACAGTTCGTGCGGTTCTTTGGCCAGGTCGAGGAGGGCGCAACCTCTGCGCTGTCCTTCGCGAGACAGCTGAACATGGTTCCCGTCGGCGTCATCGCCCAGGCCGCCGGAGTCGCTGCCTACCCGTTCCTGGCCCGGCTGGCCGCCAAGGAGGATTACGAAGGGCTGGTCGCGACAGCCGGTCGGGCCGCTCGAAACACCATCTTCATCGCGGCTGCCGCCACGGCTGCTCTCATCGTTCTCGCCCGACCGTTGGTGCGGCTCTTGTTCCAGCACGGAGCTTTCTCAGCCGAGGATTCGACCCTGGTCGCAAGACTGCTGACGATCTACGCATTCTCGATACCGGCGTGGGGACTCCACCAGATCCTGGCCAGATACTTCTACGCGAAACGGAAGATGTGGACGCCGGTCCTGATCGGGACAGTCTTCTCACTGATAGCAATCCCCTCCTGGCTGGGTCTCTATTCGGTATTCGGTGTCAAGGGTTTTGCGCTCGCCTCGACATTGGTGGTGACGGGTTACGCCATCGGCATGCTGGTCGCGTGGGGCTACGACGCCGGTTGGAACGCGGTGCGCCGGCTTGTCCCATCACTGATTCGTGGACTCGTCGCGGCGACCGCCGCCACACTCGTATCGCTGCCCCTGGTGAACGCGCTGTTCGCGGAAGAACCGACATTCTGGACGGGGTTGGGAGCAGTGTTGGTTGGTGGGCTCACCACGCTCGCGGTCTTCCTCGGCGTGGCCCTACTCCTCCGCTCTCCGGAGTTGGGTGAGATCAGGCGGCGAGACTGAGTTACTGACCGTCGGGGGTGACCACCTCGCGTGGCAGGTTGGGCTCTTCGGGGATCAAGACCCTCACCCATGCGGGCAAACCGGGAAGACGGTCGGGTCTTCCCTGACGGACCGCCTTCTCCTCGACGGCAATCTGGTCGAGGACGACCGCGATGACGGCCGCCTCGAATTCATCGGCGCCACCCTTGATCTCGAATCCTTCAGCCATCACCCAACTCCACCAACTCGATCAACGTCCCGCCGAGGTCGCCCGGGTGAACGAAGGCGATCCGAGTCCCCCGGCCACCGGAGCGCGGCTCACGGTCGATGAGACGGGCGCCATCGGCTTCGAGGTGCTCCAGTGCCTCATCGATCGAGGCGACTGCGTAGGCAACATGGTGAAGACCCTCACCGTTCTTAGACAAGAACTTGCCCACAGAGGTTTCAGGGCCGAGAGGCTGCAGCAGCTGCACGAACGATCCACCGACAGGAATCATCGCCTCCTCGACGCCCTGCTCCTCAATGGTCTCCCGATACAGAGGTTCGACGTTGTATCGGGATCGGTAGCCGGCAAGGACCGCATCCAGGTCATGGACGGCGATCGCCACGTGATCGAGGTTGAGCAACTTCACTGAACTAAGGCTATTGGCAGCGAGTGAAACTGTCATCTCCGGACCGGTAGCATCGCCACCAGGAGGTTTTGTGAGGAATTCAGTCATCACCGGAATCGCCCGGACACCGATAGGAAAATACAACGGCGTTCTCAAGCCGCTGCGCGCTGTCGAGCTCGGAGGCGTCGCAATCGCCGCCGCCGCTCAACGAGCGCAGGTCGATCCCGCCGCGTTCGACGAAGTCCTCTTCGGGCACGTGCTTCAGGCTGGTGAAGGTCAGATCACGGCACGTCAGGCGGCAGTTCACGGCGGATTGCCGATGACGGTGCCATCGGTGACGATAAACAAGGTCTGCCTTTCCGGGATGTCCGCAATTGGGCTCGCCGACCGGGCAATCCGTCTTGGAGAGTCGACCTTCGTCATGACCGGCGGCATGGAAAGCATGACCAACGGTCCTCATGTGGTTCGGGAACTGCGATGGGGAACCCGCATCGGCAACGCCGAGTTGGTCGATGTCATGGAACACGACGGCCTCTACTGCGCCTTCGACCATTGCACCATGGGTGAATCGTCCGATCACAAGAACGACCAGCTCGGGATCAGCCGCCAAGAGCAGGACGAGTGGGCGGTCCGAAGTCACGAAAGAGCCGCCGAAGCGACACGCAACGGCCAATTCGGCGCCGAAATCGCAGCCGTCACGGTTCCGCAGCGAAAGGGCGAACCGGTGACTGTGGATGTCGACGAGGGAATCCGCGAGGACTCGACAGTCGAGTCGTTGGGGAACCTGCGCCCGGCGTTCGTATCAACCGGCACGATCACCGCCGGCAACGCCTCACAGATTTCGGATGGCGCCGCCGCCGTCGTGGTCTCCGATCGTGACGCAGCCGAGGCGTCCGGTGCGCCGATCGTTGCCGAGATTCTTGCCTACGGACAAATTGGAGGCGTCGACCCCACCCTCCATGAGCGCCCGGCCGAGGCACTGATGGTCGCGCTCAAGAAGGCCGGAATGGAGCCTTCCGATTTGGACCTGCTCGAGATCAATGAGGCGTATGCCGCTGTCTCGCTGTGGTCGGCGCGAATGCTCGATGTCTCCGAGAACAAGGTGAACGTCAATGGCGGAGCCGTCGCTCTCGGACATCCGCTGGGTGCTACCGGGGCTCGCCTGGTGGTTACCCTCATCAACGCCCTTCGCCACCGGGGCGGGGGAGTAGGGGCGGCGACGTTATGTGGTGGCGGTGGCCAGGGCGACGCGATCATCGTGAAGGTGGACACCTGACGGCCGTGGGCTCGCCTGGCTGGGAAGCCGACGCCACATGACGGGGCTCGTCACCGGAAGCCGCTGAACGTCCCGGCTCGAGCGTTCGGCTCAGAAACTCGCCGCGATCTCCACCGCCTCCAACAGAGAATGGGCCACCGGAGCACCAGTCACCTCGAGTTGTGGAAGATGATGGCTCCCCCCGTCGTAGAGCACCACGTGGGCACCCACATGCCGGGCCGCCACTGCATCGTCTGGGGTATCCCCCACGACGACAGCTCTCGCCGGGTCCACGCCGAGAGTCTGAAGATGCTCCTCCATGTGCTGCGCCTTCAAACCTCCCGTCTCACCGCGCAACCCGTCAACCAGGGTGAATCGCCTGGCAACACCCAGCGCACCAACGATCTGTTCCAGCCAGCCCTGCGGTGACATCGACAGAAGAGACTGCCCCCAGCCTTTGGTCTCGACAGCCGACAACGCATCAAGAGCGTCAGACATGAGACTCACAGTGCCGGCAAGCGCGAAGTACTCATCGTGGAACCGGTCGTTCAGATCCTCCCACTCAGGGTCGCTGACCGGTCGTCCGAACAGTGAGTCGTAGAAGGCTCGAACCGGCCGGGTGTAATGGTCGCGATAGCCATCCTCGTCAATGGGATCCACTCCGAACCTGGCCATGGAGGCGTTGGCGGCCAAGATGACCACTGCAAGATCGTCAAAAAGTGTGCCGTTCCAATCCCAGACAATGTGCACCCGGCGCATTGCCGCAGACTAAGCAGAAGACCGGTGTTCCTGACGATGGTTAGGGTGCCGTCGAGGAGGTAGGTCACGACCACGGAAGGCACACGCAGGGAGGCAGGAGTGCTTTTCGGTCTGCTCCTCGCCTACCAACGCTGGGCCGACCGCTTTGCCGAAGTCACCGGCAAACTCGCCATGTGGATAGTCATTCCCACGGTTACCGTCGGCTTTGTCAACGTCGTGCTTCGCTACATAGGACAGGCCACCAGCACCCGACTCACGACAAATACCATCATCGAGCTTCAGTGGTACATGTACTCAGGAATCTTTCTTCTGGGATTCCCCTACATTCTCAAGCACCAGATCAACGTTCGAGTCGACTTCTGGTTTGCCCATCAGGGAGCAAGGCGCAAGGCATTGATCGACTTTGCAGGACACTGGATCGGTCTGATTCCATTCGCCCTGATCGGCATATTCGTCTCCTTCCCTCAAGCCATCAACTCATGGGCGAGGTGGGAGCAATCCCCTGATGCCGATGGCCTTCCCCGCGGTCCGATAAAGATGCTCCTGGCGATTGCCTTCCTGCTCCTATTGATCCAGGCGTTGGCCGAGCAGATCAAGCTCTACGCGATAATCACCGATCGGGGCCACCTGGTAACACTCGAAGGTCTGCACGAACAGCCGGCCAGGGTCGAGTAGGAAGCGGATGAGTCTCGAACTCCTCGCCATCATCATGTTCGCCGTCTTCCTGGTGATCATTCTCAGCGGCTACCCGGTCGCCTTCTCCTTTGCCGGCACCGCAGTGGTCTTCTTCTTGCTTGGAGTGATCCTCGGCGATCTCGAATTCAGACAGCTCAACGTTCTTTTCAGCCAATGGTTCGCCAACTCTGTCTCCAACTTCACCTTCCTGGCTATCCCGTTCTTCGTATTCATGGGAGCCGTCTTCGAAAAATCTGGTTTGGCGGAACGCTTGTTGACCACCATCGGGTTCCTGATGGGACCCCTGGAGGGTGGACTGGCGGTGGCTGTGGTGATTGTGGGAACTCTGCTCGCGGCTGCGACCGGCGTCGTGGCGGCAACCGTCATCGTGATGGGTCTGCTCTCGCTTCCAGTGATGATGAAATACGGCTACGACCCGAAGCTCGCTTCGGGAGTGATCATCGGGTCGGGGACGCTCGCCCAACTGATCCCACCCAGCCTGGTTCTGATCATATTGGCCCAATTCATCCCTATCTCAGTGGGTGAGTTGTTCGCCGGAGCATTGATTCCCGGTGTCATGCTGGCCGCCATTTTCGCCATCTACTCGGTCGCCATCGCATACGCCAAGCCGGGCATTGCGCCAGCCATCCCCAAGTCCGAACGGGACATGCCGGCCCGCGAACTCGCCCTGCAGGCGGTCAAGGTCGTACTGCCCCCTTTGTTCCTGATCTTCGCGGTGTTGGGCTCGATTTTCGCCGGAATCGCCACGGCATCCGAGGCTGGAGCTGTGGGAGCCGTTGGAGCGGTGCTCCTGTCGGTGCTCTACCGAACCTTCGCCTGGAAGACGATGTTGGAAGCGGCGAGGGCCACAGCCAATATCACAGGCCTCGTTCTCCAAATTCTCTTCGCTTCCACCTTCTTCGCCATGGTCTTCAACCTGTTGGACGGTCAGGACCTCATCACCAACTGGCTGACGTCGATCCCGGGCGACAAGTGGGGATTCATCATCGCCGCCAATATCATTGTGTTCCTCTTGGGGATCAATCTCGAGTTTCTCGAGATCTCCTTCATCGTGATGCCTCTCTTCGTTCCTGCGGCGATAGCTCTGGGCCTGACAGGGCCGCTCATGGTGTGGTTCGCGGTGATGATGGCCATCAACCTCAACATTGCATTCATCTCGCCACCGGTGGGGTTTTCGCTCTTTTATCTCCAATCCGTGGCGCCACCAGAAGTCACAACCGCTGACATCCATAGGGGAGCCTTGCCTTTTATGGCGTTGCAGGGCTTCGGGCTGATCATCGTCATGCTGGTGCCGGAAACGGTCACATGGCTGGTGGACAAGTTCTACGGGGACGACACCGTCAGCGCCTTGATCCAACTGATCGGGCTCTAACGAGAAGGGCCCCGCCGAAGCGGGGCCCTTCAGTCGTCGATACTTTTCTTTTCAGGCTCTACCCACGTACTCGAGATACGAGGTTTCCGCCAAACCGTGCCACGCCTGGATACCGGTACGGAACTTCTTCCACTCTTCGAAAATCGACGCGAAGTCTGCACTCGCAGCAGCACTCTCGTCGAAGATCTCGAATGACGCCTCCTCGGCAGCCACCATCACATCATCGGGGAACTGCAGGATCGTGATGTCGGGGTTGTCGATGATCTCCTCTTGGAGCGCCACAGGATTCCTCACGTCATAGAGGGCCATCATCGTGCTGTTGGCCTCATACGCGGCCGTCTTGACGATCTCCTGATATATCTCAGGCAGCGCATTCCACTTCGGCAACGGAATCATCACCTCCAAGGAGGGTCCTGGTTCCCACCAACCCGGGTGGTAGTAGAACTGTGTCACCTCATGGAAACCCATGGTCGTGTCATCGTAGGGACCAACCCATTCGGTAGCGTCGATGGCGCCGGTCTGCAAGGCCTGGAAGATCTCCCCTCCTGGCAGCACCTGCACGGTGACACCAAGCTTGGACATCACCTGGCTACCGAGGCCGGGTATGCGCATGACGAGACCCTCGAGGTCTGCGGTCGATCTGATCTCCTTGTTGAACCAGCCACCCATCTGAGCCCCGGTGTTTCCAGCCGGAAACTGGATGGCGTTGAACTTGTCCGCATAAAAGGCTTGGAGCATGTCGAGCCCGCCACCCTCGTACAGCCACGCGTTCTGCTGCCGGGCAGTAAGACCAAATGGCAACGCCGTGCCAAACGCCGTGGCCGGGTCCAACCCCGTGTAGTAGTACGAAGCGGTATGCCCGGAATCGATGCTGTCGGTCTCTATGTTCTGCAGGATCTCCAACGCCGGCACCACTTCGCCACCTGGTTGGGCGGTGATCATGAATTTGCCACCACTCAGGGCAGCGACACGGTCGGCGAACCTTTCAGCACCACCAAAGATAGTGTCGAGGATCGGTGGCCAGCTGGTGGCCAAATCCCACTCCAGCTCCGGAAGGCTGGTGTCGGCGGCGGCCTCGTCGACATCGGCGTCACCGCTACTGCATGCGGCAAGTGCGGCAGCGCCCAGTGCTCCCATCGATGCCATTTTGAGGAACTGCCGACGCTCCATCAGTTTGACATATTGCAGCTTGTTCATACTCCTCCTAGGTCCGAGGTTCCGTCTCCCCATCGGGACAAGGCGAGGCTACGCAGACATGGAGGCCGATGTCGGATCGGATGGGATATTTGTTGCGCTACCTTTCCACGCGGCGCCAAGCTCGAATCCGACGCGCCATGCATCAGAACGCGGTTTTAGAGCTCGGAGCGGCCGATCAGGGCGCGGCCGAGTGTGAGCTCGTCGGCATAGTCGAGGTCGCCGCCGACAGGCAGGCCCGAGGCCAGCCGGGTGACTTTCACCCCCTGCGGTTTGAACTCACGGGCGATGTACATCGCCGTGGCATCACCTTCAATGGTCGGGTTGGTCGCCACGATCACTTCCTCGATCCGCTCGGGCTCGAGCCGATCCATCAGCTCGCCGAATCGAAGCTGACCGGGTCCGATGCCGTTGATCGGCGACAGGGAGCCGCCCAGGACGTGATATCGACCTCGATACTCCTGGGTGCGCTCCAAGACAATGATGTCTTGTGGGCGTTCCACGACGCACACGATGCTGACATCACGCCGTTGGTCTCGGCAGATCGAGCAGAATTCCTCCGCCGCAACGTTGAAGCACCGCCCGCACGTCTTGATCTGGTCACGCATGTCGGTGATAGCCACGGCAAGTCGATGGGCATCGGCCTCTTCGACGGAAAGCAAGTGGAAGGCGAGCCGCTGTGCCGACTTGGCCCCAATGCCGGGAAGACGACTCAGCTCATCGATGAGCCGCTGGACTGGTCCTTCAAACATCAACCAAGCAGGGTGCCCAGATCAAGCCCGTCCGCCAAGCCACCCAGCTGACTGTTGGCGGCCTCGACAGCTGCCTCCATCGCCTGTCGCACCGCGGCGATGACCAGATCCTCGAGCATCTCGACATCATCGGCATCGACGACTTGGGGAGAGATCTTGATCTCGACCAACTCGGGGCCACCGGTCACCACGGCCGTGACCATTCCACCGCCGGCAGAGCCCTCGAAACGTCGCTCTGCCAGCTCCGCCTGGGTCTTGGCCAACTGTTCTTGCATCTGTTGCGCCTGCTGCATGATTTGGCGCATGTCGGGCTGTTGATCCATGGTCGCAGGGTACTCCCGGCTGGTGACATGTCTTAGCGAAGTATCACTACTCGTCGACGACCTCGGCGCCCAGCTCCGCTGCCAGAAGGGCCGTGGGATCGGTCTCGGCATCGGGTCGCTCTTCGAGCTGGCTCATGTCGATCCTGGTTTCGCGGTCGACACCGGCCGGCTGACCCTGCTTCGACCTGAACTCGACTCGGACTGGCGACCCGAAAAGGTCACTGGCCTTGGTGGCGACGATCTTCGAAACCGCGTCGTCTTGCTCGAGGGCCGACAAGTGGAATTCGTGGGCAACTTCGAGCACGATGATGTTGCCCTCAACACCGGCAGGGACGGCCTCCCGGAAGAATGCCCAGCGTCTTGCCCCCAGCACATCGCGAAGACCGCCAAACAGCCCGGGCCATATCTTCTGGAGCTGTTCGAAGGTGATGTCGATGGCAGGTGCTTCCGGCTCCTCGGCCGGCCCGTCATCGGAAACCAAAGGGGCCGCTGCTTCAGCGAGCTCCTTCCCGGCGGGCCTCTCCTCTTTTGCAGTGGTGGCGGATGGGTCTGGCCCGTCGACCACAGACGCGATCGCTCCCGGTGGCTCAGCCGTTGTCGACCCCTCACCAACCTTGGGTACCTCGGCCGGTTTGCCCATCCTTCGCTCCAGCCGGTCCATCCTGGCGATGAGAGATTCGGGATCGCTTGCTGTCTCGGGACGGGTCAGCTTGATCAGAGCCAATTCCGTCATGAGCCGCTCCTCCCGACCTTCACGGATTCTCACCAGGGCCCCGCCGAGAAGATCGACTCCTCGAAGAACATCACCTGCCGGAATCAGTTCTGCAGCCTTCTTCCATGACTCGTAAACCTCGGGAGGCTCGTCGGATATCTCGGCGAGATTCGGCGCATAGTGGGCAAGGAAGACCCCTCTGAAGAAGCCGACGCACTCGGCGACGAACCGGCGCAAATCAACACCGTCGGCAGATAGCTCGGCGACGAGCTCCAGCGCTGCTTTGGCGTCCTGACCGGCAACTGCATTGGCCAGACGCAGGAAGACTTCCGAATCAGCCAGGCCGAGAGCCCTCCGTACTCCAGCCATGTCGACCGTCCCGGCGCCGAGGGCGGATACTTGTTCGAGAAGGGAAAGAGAGTCGCGAACCGACCCACTCGCATGTCTGGCTATGCCAATGAGGGCAGAAGGGTCGGTCTTGTAGCCCTCACGATCGGCGGTGGTCGAGAGATACCCGGCCAGCTCCTCGGCGGGGACCGGATGGAAGTCGAATCGTTGGGTGCGCGACCTGATGGTGTCGAGCAACTTGTAAGGCTCCGTGGTGGCCAGGACGAAGTGGACGTGGTCTGGCGGTTCCTCCAGGGTCTTGAGGAGGGCATTGCCCGCGGCCTTCGACAGCATGTGGGCCTCATCCAGGATGAACACGCGCTTCGAGGTTGCCGCTGAGGCAACGGTGGCAACACTCACCTTGATATCGCGAATGTCGTCTACCGAGTTGTGAGAGGCTGCGTCAAGCTCGAGGACATCGAGCGAAGTGCCCTGGGTTATTGCTTCGCAACTGCCGCATTCGTTGCAGGGCGATCCGTCGGCGTGCCGGTTCTCACAATTGAGAGCCTTGGCGAGAATCCGCGCCGTTGAAGTCTTCCCGGTGCCGCGGGGGCCGCTGAACAAATAGGCGTGGGCGACACGCCCATCAGCGATTTCGCGCGCCAGGGTGGTGGTGATATGGGCCTGCCCGATCACCTCGTCGAAGGTCTGCGGCCGATACTTCCGGTAGAGAGCCTGGTATTCCAAGACATCGCCACCGTACCTCCCTCGAGGGACCGATTCACCACCCGAATCCGTTTTGTGAAGATCTTCGCGGCATATACCCGCGTAGATCTTCACAAACGATTCACTTAAAGAGGTTTAGGGTCGATACTTCCACCCGTGACCCAGCCACTCACCGAGGACACCGCCGTTGAGAGCGTCCCATCTCCACCCGCGGTCTGGGCTCGCGGCCTGGTGAGAAAGTTTGGGAAGACAGTGGCTGTCGACAACGTCGATCTGTCCATTCAGCAAGGAGAGTTCTACGGCTTGCTCGGCCAGAACGGCGCCGGGAAGACGACAACGATCAAGGTCATGGTTGGCCTCCTCCGACCCGATGCCGGGACCGTTGGCGTCGGAGAGTTCGACACGTGGAAGAGCCCGACCGAGGTCAAGTCGAGAATCGGAGTTCTGCCAGAGGAGTTCAATCTCTACGAGCGTCTGACCGGTGCCGAGCTTCTCGACTTCACAGCAGCCATGCACGGTCTGACCAAAGAGGAGGCGACCAGCCGAAGGACCAAGCTCCTCGCGTTGCTCGACCTCACGTCGGTGGGTTCGAAGCTGGTCGGCGACTACTCGAGAGGCATGAGAAAGAAAGTCGCCCTCGGAGCGGCCATCATCCATCGACCTCCGGTCCTCTTCCTCGACGAGCCTTTCGAGGGTGTCGACGCTGTCTCCGCCAGGCTGATCCGCAACCTGTTGCGTCAGGCCGCCGCGAGTGGCACGACAATCATTTTCTCGTCCCACGAGATGCACCTGGTGGAGAAGCTGTGCACCCGCATAGGGATCATGGTTGAGGGTCGGCTGACAATCGAAGAGACACCCGACGGTCTCTGCCGGATCACCGGCAAGGACAACATCGAAGACGCTTTCATCGCTGCGGTGGGCGGCGACACATCGGACGAATCCACGTGGTACGCCGGTTCGTAGAACTGAAGGCCCGTCTCACCTGGAACGGGATTCGCCACGATGTCCAGCGGCGCTTTGGGTTTCCGGTCGCAACCATCCTTCTCGGCTGGCTGTCGTTCTGGATGGCGGGACGTCACATCGATGTGGCCAACAGCCTGGCCGGCACCAACCCTGCAGCGCTCGAGCAATATCTGGGCTGGGCAGCACTCTTTTTCTTCCTGGCCTGGATCACACTGCCGGTGATCATCTTTCCTCTCGACGAGAATCTCGACCCCCAGCAGTTGGCCGTGTTGCCCATAGATGGGACGCAGATGGTCAAAGGACTAACACTCGCCTCGCTGGTCGCTCCGGCCACGATCGTCCCCATTGTCCTTCTGATCGCAAACGGCACAACTCAACCTGGGGGATGGTGGATGATCATTCCCGCTTCTATCGTTTTTCTCGGACTGCTCTCGATCGGCTCTCAACTGTTCTCGGCGACCCTCTCCGCGATCCTCCGAACCCGCAGGGGACGCGACATCGCCACCTTTCTGGTGTTGGGTCTCGCCGCGACTTCCTTCATCATTTACCGGGCCGTTTCGATCAACGTTCGGGATCTGGGACTCGAAGAGGCCGTGATTGAGCACCCAATTCTCGATTGGGCGTTTCTGATCCCCCCTGTTGCGGCCCAGCGCGCCATAACCGAGGCAGGCCTGGGAAATCCGCTTCTCGCCACAACCTTCCTGGCGGCCGCGGTCGGCGGTCTTCTGATCCTCGGGGTGGCGTGGCGACGACTCCTCGGATGGATGCTGACGACGCCCCCAGAGGGGAGCAAGCCGGCGTTTCGGTCGCGACGCCGGGGAATGGCATCGGGGGCGTGGGGGGTGATCCCGACAATGGCGCGCAAGGAACTCCGTTTCTACGTCCGGGATCCGCGGCAGAGGCTGGTCTGGACCGGGACGGTCATCTTCGTTGGGATCGCCGT
>JAPUJM010000066.1 GCA_027296205.1 Actinomycetota bacterium | reverse complement strand
GGCCAATTCCGTGACGTCTTGTTGCCCAGTGGGCGTTGCTATGCGGTGGCTCAGATCCTCGGGAACGATCCGGGCCATGTCGTCGGCCACTCCTTGCAGCGGCACCAACGTGTCGGCTACCGAACGACGGGCACTCCTCCGCGATGCCAGAGCCGCGAGTGGCAACAGCAGCACTGCCCCCACCGCCAGCGCGCCGAACCCAAGCAGAAACGGCACTCGGCTTCCCACAACATAGATGTCGAACTCGTCGGCGGGCCGATGGAATATCCGGTACTGCCCCCTGGCCCGATCGGACAACGCCTCCAGCACCTGACGCCGCATCTCGTCGCGTGTGGTGGCGGTTATCTCCCCCAACCGTTTGGCGGGCATCGTGGGTGAGAGATAGTATATGGTCGGAACGCCGTCGGCCGCGGTTGTGGTCCGCGTAATCGCGAAGCGTTCTCCCATACCTACGAGCTGATCGGCGAGCATGGCAGGGCCTACGCTGTCCGGCGCTCCCGACGGATCCGCGTACATACCGAGGAGCGAATTGACGAGATCGGAGGACTGCTCTAGCGACCGCCGTAAACCGATTTCCGATATTCCGGCGAACACTATCATGACCAGCGCCATGTAACTCGCGAGCGTGATCCAAGTGATGCGGCTGAATCGGCGCATCAGCTCGGTGCTCAGGCGGGGCTCGTTCATGTCGCCTCCAACCGATATCCGACACCTCTCACGGTTTGGATCAGCGTCGGCTGGTCCTTTACCGCAAGCTTTTTGCGGAGGTAATTGATGTAGACGTCGACGACGTTCGTCTCAGTGTCGAACTGATAGTTCCACACCGCCTCTGCAATTCGTGACCGCGATACGGTTCGCCCGGCGTTTCGCATGAGGAATTCGAGTAACGCAAACTCGCGAGGGCTCAAGTCAATGCGCTGGCCGTTCCTGGTGACCTCTCTCTTCAAGGGATCGAGCGCGATATCGCCGGCCGAGAGCGACATATCTCCGTGACGCAGTTCGGCGCGTCGTACCAGCGCATGCACCCGAGCCATGAGTTCCGCGAGGTCGAACGGCTTGGACAGATAGTCGTCCGCCCCGAGTTCCAGTCCGCGAACGCGATAATCCACTTCGTCACGAGCCGTCAAGATCAAGACCGGAGTGTGAACACCACGCTGCCGCAGTTCTTTCACGACACTAAAGCCGTCCAGACCGGGCAACATCAGATCGAGGACGATGCAATCGTAGCTTCGTCGGAGCGCACTATCGAGTGCTCGGTCTCCCGATTCGCACTCGTCGACCGCACAACCTTCCTCGCGAAACGCTTTTTTGAGGAATCCTCGGAGGTTCCTATCGTCTTCGACCAGCAGGATCTGCATACTGTAAGGTAGAAAGCTCAGCCGAAGCTGGGCAACGTCCAAACCGTCTTATTAGAGAAGTCTAATGCGCCGCCTTGCTGTCAACCGCGTTTCTATTGAGGCCCTTTCAGGCATGGATGGACGACGAATATCGAATATTGAACAGGGAATATTGAGTGGTGGACACTTCGGTTTCGATATTCTGTATTGGATATTCGATATTCGATGTCACCTCCCCACCCTCGCCTTCAACTCATCGAGGAAGTTCAACACGACCGTGAGTTGAAACGACGCGGTCGCCTCACTCCGCACCATGACGAAATCGCCGGTCGTCGGGTGAACATCGTAGTTGGCGTGGTTGTATTCTCGAAGGAACTGATCTTCGAAGAGCACCCGCCTCGTTCCGAGGGCGAAGATCGGATCCCGCTGAATGCCGATCGCCACTACTTGGCCTCCCGTCAACATGACGCCGCTCCGGTAGTACAGCTCGGAGCCATCAGGTGACCATACCGGCTCCATTCCGCCGCCAAGCGACACCAGGCGTTTCCCTCCGGATCTGTCGAGCGGCTGGACGTAAACCTCCGACTGCCCCGTCTCGTCAGATGTATAAGCCAACCAGCGACCGTCTGGCGAGACAGCCGGTGACATCTCCATATACTCGGTGTTGAGGAACGGATACGAGGAATCCGGCTCGCCAACCGATGATATCCAAAGGTCCCGTCTGGTCGCTGTGGATCTCGCTACACGATTCACGACCAGTGTTTCGCCATCGGGCAACCAGGCTGACCCCCATTGCGCGTCCATTGACTCGACCAGTTGCTCTGCGACACCCGACCCGTCCGACGCCTTCCAAAACAGCTGGCGGACTCGCGCGCCATGAAGCAGCGACGAGAATACAATGCGGGAACCGTCGGGTGTCCAACTGGGGTAACGACCGACGGCATCGAACGTGAGGCGCGTCATGGTTCCTTGCCCTACATCATGCACCCAAATGTCATCATCTCCACTCTCACCCAGCTCGAACGCGATGCGTGATCCGTCTGGCGAAAACCGCGGAGCGGCCGGTTGCTCCAGACCACCGGCAAGCTCGGTCACAGCGCCCCGCTGATCCACCAGCACTAGTGCCCCGGGCGGAGGCTGACCAGACAGGTAGGCCAGCGTACCGCTCTCCGAAAAGGCAAACTCCGGAGCTCCCGTGGCCTTGATCATGACCCCATCGACTAAGGACAATGGCGCACCGGTGACCGTCATCGATCGAGGGTCGAACTGCACGGCGAGTAGCGATCCATCCTGGGTGAGATACGCTAGATGCCCCGTCTTGATGTAGTGTGAACTCATCGCGTTGACTGCGAGGTGCTTGATTTCCCCTGACCCGAAGGTGTAGGTGGCGAGGTGCGACCCCGCGGCTCCGGTATAGACCGTGAAGACAAACGCCTTGCCGTCTGGCAACATGGTTGGCCAGCGGTGGGCGACTTCTCCTTTGGTCGCGTCTAACGTGGTGATCGTGTCGGTTCGACCAGTCGCGATGTTGGTGAGAAGGAGGTTGCCGGCCGCCGACGGTGCATAGATGATCTCTTCGTTCGACAGCCATGTGGCGCCCCGCAGCTGCACGGCTTCGGCAATCACCATGGCCCTCCCGCCAGACAGGGCGACTCGACTGAGGTTGGTTCCGCCGCTGAAGGCCACCCACTCCCCGTCAGGTGAGAAGATCGGACTATCCGAATCCTCGGTACCCGGCAACGGTATGGCCGCGAGGCGGTCGATCGGGCGCATATAGAGCAGTCGGCCGGGGCCGACGTAGACGAGTTGCCGGCCGTCAGGCGAGAGCGCTACCGTCCACCC
>JAPUJM010000065.1 GCA_027296205.1 Actinomycetota bacterium | reverse complement strand
CCATCACCCAACATGCCGGTGATGGCTCGAATCTTCCGCCTCAGCTGGATTGGTAGATCTCGATCCAACGATCCACGTGCGACTCAATCCAGGTTTTCTCGATTGGCTGGTGCAGGATCAGCGCCCTGAAGAACACCGGAGCGGCGAGGTCGTCCGCCATGGCGGCAGGGTCCGTGGTTTTCGGAAGATCGCCTCGTGAGATGGCCCTTTCGATGAGTGTGGTCGAAACAGCCCTTCTCCTTTCGGTGAACTTGGCGTGAAGCGCGGCGAGTTCCGGGTCACGCATGGCCTCGGCAATGAAGGATGCGGCCACGCATTTTGTCGGTTCACTGCTCAGTAGGTTCCCGAGATGGCTGAAGACCTGGAGCAGATCAGTCCGGAGGTCTCCGCTGTCTACGGCAGCCACGGGTCCGACTCGTTTTCCCACTGCTTCCACGAGTAGCTCGGAACGCTCGGGCCAGTGGCGATAGATCGTTGAGCGGGCCACCCCAGAGCGCTCCGAGATCGCCTCGATCGAGGCTCGACCAAAACCACATTCGCCGACCAGCTCGGCGGCGGCATCCAGCACCACACGGCGGGTGCGCTCGATGCGCGGATCGATTTCCTTGGTCTTGGTCATTCCCTCTCCAGTCTAAACCGGACATCGCTGTTGCGCTACACTACACGCATGTACTATAGTGCAACAGCAATGTTCGATTGTGACCTGAGGAGTTGAAGTGGCCCGGATAACACAAGAGCAGAAGTACCAGCGGCGGTGGTGGACCCTCGGGGTTCTCAGCCTGAGCCTGGTCATCATCGGGTTGGACAACACCATCCTCAACGTCGCCATCCCGACCCTGCAAACGGAGCTGTCGGCGTCGGCATCGGAGTTGCAGTGGATCGTCGCCTCGTATGTCCTGGTGTTTGCGGGACTCCTCCTCACGATGGGAGCGATCGGAGATCGCTTCGGGCGGGCCCGAATCTTGTCAGCGGGGCTGGTTGTCTTTGGGCTTGCCAGCATTTTCGCCGCGTTCACCGAGAGCGCGACCCAGCTGATCGGAGCTCGTGCGTTGATGGGTGTGGGTGGCGCGATGATCATGCCGGCGACTCTTTCGATCATCACTGACGTGTTCCCCAGAGAAGAGCGCGGCCGGGCCATCGGGATCTGGGCCGCCGTTGCCGGCATCGGGATCGGCCTGGGTCCGATCGTTGGTGGCCTGCTTCTCGAGAACTTCTTCTGGGGATCGGTGTTTCTCGTCAACATCCCGATAGTCATTACTGCGCTTGTTGCCGGATACTTCCTCGTGCCCGCCAGTCGCGATCCCGAGGCTACGCCCCTCGACCTCAAGGGGGCGTTTACGTCCCTGGTTGCGATCGTCGCTCTCGTGTTCGGGATCATCGAGGGACCGGCGAGCGGATGGGGATCGCCAGGGGTGATAACGGCCTTCGTCGTGGCAGCAATCTTCGGAGGGTTGTTCGTGTGGATCGAGCGGACCGTTGAGCATCCGATGCTCAACCTCGACTACTTTCGAAACCCGAGATTCTCAGCAGGCGCCGCTGCCATCAGCATTGCCTTTTTCGCACTGTTCGGCGTGATCTTCTTGTTGACCCAATATCTTCAATTCGTTCTTGGCTACACGGCTCTCGAAGCCGGGGTGCGAACGGCGCCTGTTGCCTTGGGGATGATCGTCGGCAGCGCTCTGGCGCCAAGGTTCGCTGAGCGATTCGGGACCACCAAGGTGGTGGCTTTCGGGCTGTTCGTTCTTGCTGCGGCCCTCCTCTCGTTCACCTTCTTTGGCACGGCGACGACGTACGCGGTCATAGGCGCGGCGATAATCCTCATGGCCTTCGGGATGGGGAACGTCATGGCTCCGTCCACAGATGCAGTCATGGGTGCTGTCCCGGTTGCGAAGGCGGGTGTCGCTTCGGCGACGAACGACGTGACCCGCCAGGTCTCGGGTGCCATTGGGGTGGCTGTGATCGGGTCCGTGTTCAACTCTGGCTATCAGAGGAGCATGGAGCCCGTAGTCGCCCAGCTTCCGCCGGAGGCAGCCGAGGTTGCCGGCAACTCGATAGGGGCTGCCCTCCAGGTTGCGGCTCAGCTGCCCGGGCAGGCAGGTCAGGCGCTGGCTGATGCGGCAAAGGTGGCTTTTGTGGATGCGATGGGCCTGGGGATTTGGATTCCTGTGGTGATCGCCATCCTCGGAGGCTTGATGGTCTTGCGGTTCATGCCACCTCACCATCTCGATGCTGCAGAGGAGCCTGGAGCCGAGTCCGCACCCTCTGACATTGCTCAGCGAAGCTGATCATTCACCGGCGGTGTGAAGCCTCAGATGTGGATGGCTACCTCTTCTGCGAGGTTCTGCATGAGTTCGATTTGATCGGAGTTCGAGAGAGTTGGGAAGTGGCTGCGGGCGACGAACTCCACGGGCATACCGGCAGCTTGGCGGATGTCGAGCAGTGAAGAAACGATCTGGTCCGCCGATCCAACGAGGGTGGTCCGGCCAAACAGTCGGTCGCGATGCTTCTCGGTGAATTCCGGGGCTGCCGGGGGCGGACCCGAGCGAGTGGCCGACGCCTCCATGTCGGAATATTTCCACATCATTTGCCAGAGATGCTCCTTGTACCGTTGGAGTGCTTCAGCCTCGGTGTTGGCTGGGAGCATCACCGAATAGTGGATTATTCGTAGTTCGGACGGGTCGCGGCCCACACGGTCGCACTCATCGCGAATCCAGTCCAACTGTTCGACGAACTGGTCTCGGGGAACGTTGGCGAAGATCCCATCAGCCAGACGGGCGGCCCGCCGGATCGCCACCTCTGCCCCACCGCCTATCAGCACCCGAATCGGCTGCGAAGGCACCGGACGTACTGCTAGCTCCGACAGGTCGTAGATCTTCCCTTGATGTCGAAACGGCTCACCCGACCACGCTTTGGGAAGGATGGACAGAATCTCCTCCATGGCCGCACCCCGGGTTCTCAGGTCTGCTCCGAGGCCTGCGAACTCTGTTTCGCTCCACCCCAGTCCCAGACCCAGCGTGAAACGGCCGCCGCTCAAAAGACTCACCGTGGCAGCGTTTTCGGCAAGACGCAGAGGGTGATGCAACGGAGCAAGGAGTACACCAGTCCCGATCTCGATCGTTGACGTGGCAGCAGCGATTGCTCCGCTCACCACCGCAAGAGAAGGCATGTAGCCATCGTCGACGAAGTGGTGTTCTGTCGTCCACACCGAACTGAGGCCGAGCCGTTCAGCCTCAACCGCCAAACCGACAGTCTCCTCATATGCGCGAGACCAATCCGTCTCCC
Source organism: Actinomycetota bacterium (assembly GCA_027296205.1). Lineage (GTDB taxonomy): Bacteria > Actinomycetota > Acidimicrobiia > Spongiisociales > ZC4RG35 > SZUA-217. Next base: position 700 of record JAPUJM010000065.1, on the reverse strand, counting down.
CGGGTCGCAACTGGGCGCTCAATAATCCAAATCCGAGGCTCATCGCCCTCCTCTCGACAACTCAAACCTATGCGAAGTGACCGGGCACGCCAACGCACCCAACGCTCCAACGGACAGCAACACTCATACTGCCGCCGTTGATCGGGGAGGTTGCTCGACGTGGTGAGGGTAGCGAGCGGGTCGCCGAGGAAGGGTGGGGGTCAGGTCGCCTAGGGTACTCGTTGCATGAGACGGACGATCTACGGTGGAGTCATCGCCGTGATGATGCTCGCCGGCGCCGGCCTCGCTGAGCTGGTCCGCGGCTGCCACACGGTTGGTGGGGACCTGGTTGTGTGTGGTATTCCCCAGCCCGGCTCACATCTGGTCTACGCCCTGGGTTTCGGTCTCGTCGGCGTTGGCATTGCTGGTTATCTCAAAGCGATCGCCGAGATGAGGTCAGATCAGCTCGCCGCCCGGTCATACAACGCGAAGACCGGTCAACGTCAGTCGCAATAGCCTCTCGTCTCCGACCTTGGTACCCAGACGAGACAAGCACGCTGTTCGTAGAGAGTTGAACCCCGCCGAGGCGATGATCCCGTCGACGAGTTCTCGGAAAGGCTTGAATGCTTCGACAATACCCGTCTGCGGGTGGCCAAGCTGGAGCCTGGGTCTCTGCAATTGGCATCGTTTTCGGCGTGATCGAAAAGAGGCCCTGTGGTCG
>JAPUJM010000064.1 GCA_027296205.1 Actinomycetota bacterium | reverse complement strand
AGCGGAAGAGAAAAGCGCAGCGAAAGAAGCTGTTGGTTCGCGGCGCCATGGTGGTCGGTGTTGCCCTGTTTATCGGCGTGGCCGTCCTCGCTTTGTCGGAGGGCGACCAGGCGGTCGGAACCACCGAGACAGAATCGTGGGACCTGCCCGCACTGGCGGACGAAAGTCGAGTAACGCTGGCGCAGTTCGAAGGCAAGCCCACGGTTGCGGCCTTCTTCGCCAACTGGTGCACGGTGTGTCGGCGGGAGTTGCCCGCCTTCGCCCAGCTGTCCTTCGCCCTTGGTGACGATGTCAATTTTGTCGGAATCAACACAATGAACAATGGCAGTGGTCTTTCATTTGCCCAGGAGATGGGTATTGGCCACTGGCCCCTCGCCCGCGACATCGGAATGGGAGACGGCCGTCAGCTGGCCACCAACTTCGGAGCCCGGGGCTCGCCAACCACAGTCATCTATGACGAGAGCGGATCGGTCGTCGATGTGACATTGGGGAGGATCACGGCCGACCAGCTCGCTCAAAGGCTCAATCAGTTCTTTGGAGTGGCTCCCTAGCCCAGAATCTGATCGACGAGGTCGGGCAGGACGTCTCCGATGGCGGCTTCGATCTTCACCGCAGCCAGGTGGTCGATGTCGGTGTCGCCCTTGTTGATGACCACGATGGGTTTCAGCTGACTCGCCGCGCGGATCACAACGTCGGCGGCAGGCCACACCGACACTGTCGACCCCACGACCAGGACTGCATCGGAGATGGTCAGGAAAACGTTGGCCTTGCGGACCTCGTCCTCGGGGAGCATCTCGCCAAACATGATGGTGTCTGTCTTGATCATCCCGGCGCAGACCGGGCAGTGGGGGTCCTCGTCTCCGGCTTCAACCCATTTGAGCACGGTCTCGGTCGGCCATCTGCTGTCGCATGACATGCAGTGGGCGTTGCGGACATTGCCGTGCAGCTCGGCCACAAAGTCGTCTTCCAGCCCTGACTGGTGGTGGAGACCGTCGACATTCTGGGTGACGACTCCGGCGAGGCGCCCTCGTTCCCGTAGCCGGGCGATTGCCAGGTGACCACGATTGGGCTTGACCGTTGATCGGGCACCCCAGAGCTCGCCATCGATGTTCATCTGCCATCCCCGGATACGGAGGTCCCGGCTTTCGCGGTAACGGTCGATGTTGAAGTCATCGGGATCGACTCTTGTCCATAGGCCATCTGGACCGCGGAAGTCTGGAATCCCGGATTCGGTGCTGAGACCGGCCCCACTGAAGACAAGGATCTGCTCCGCCGGTTGGAGGACACGTCCCGCCTGGAGCACGAGTTCAGACATTGCTGCACTGTTTAGCGGACCATCTGGCTCGAGTATCGATGACCCGCCGTTCTCTAGGCTCAGTGCCATGAGCGACGACCCCCGGCCAGCCAGTCCCGATACGGCTTCCGTCAGTCTTGGCCACGAGGCGCATGATCATCTCGGGTCACTGAAGCCACCCATCTACGAGACATCGACCTTCGTCTTCGAGACCGCCGAAGAGGGCAAGCGCTTCTTCGAAGTGGCATACGGTCTCGACGAGGCCAGGGAAGGTGAGGAGTTCGGTTACATCTACAGCCGGCTCGACAACCCGAACCTTCGGGTGGTTGAGGCCCGTCTCGCCGCTTGGGAGGGCGCCGACGACGCCCTCGTCTTCAACAGCGGGATGGCGGCGATCAACACGGTGTTCCTGACCTATTTGAGACCGGGCGATCTGATCCTCTATTCGACCCCGGCCTACGGAGGAACCGCCAAGATTCTCGAGAGTCTGTTCACCGAGCTTGGTGTCACCACGAGGACGTTCCGGTCGGACGCAGACGAACGGGATCTCGGCGAGCTGATCGGCGATGGCTCGCTGGCGATGGTGTACGTGGAGACTCCCGCCAACCCGACCAACGACATCTTCGACATAGCCCTGGCAGGCCGGGTGGCTCATGCCCACGACGCCCGGCTGGTCGTAGACAACACCTTCTTGAGCCCGGTGTGGCAGAGGCCGATCGATCATGACGCCGACCTGGTGGTCCACTCGGCAACCAAGTACCTCGGAGGGCACAGTGATATCACGGCCGGAGCCGTCTGTGGCGGGGCAGACGACATCGACGAGTTGCGTCATCTCCGCTATCGACTAGGGACGACGGCAAGCCCTTCTACGGCCTGGATGTTGACCCGAAGCCTGGAAACGCTGCGGATCCGCGTGGAGAAACAGACCGAAAACGCCATAAGAGTCGCGGCTTTCCTCAACGACCATTCCAAAGTGGCGAGTGTCAACCATCTCAGTCTTCTCGAGACCGATGAGCACAGGAAACGGATTTACCAGAGTCAATGTCTCGGCCCGGGAGCAATGATCTCGTTCGAGGTGGTCGGTGGGGAGGAGGAAGCCTTTCGTTTCCTCAATGCGATGAAGGTCGTCAACCTGGCCGTTTCGCTGGGTGGAACCGAGTCGCTCGCCTCGCATCCGTGGACGATGAGCCAGGCCACGATGGCACCGGAGGAGAAGAGGTCGATTGGGGTGACACCCGGTCTCATCCGGCTCTCCGTCGGTGTCGAGGATTCGGAGGACCTGATCCATGACCTCGAGCAGGCCCTCAGTCACATCTGAGGCTCATGGGTCGATCAGCCCATATTCGATTGCACACCGCGCGGAGATAATGTCACG
>JAPUJM010000063.1 GCA_027296205.1 Actinomycetota bacterium | reverse complement strand
GAGAAAGTGAGGGACCGCGGCTCTTATAGGCCAGACTGTCCCGGCGACGTTCGTGTCCATCATTTCTCGCAGTTGGTCATCGCTCAGATCCATGATCCCGCCGTAGGCACCTATTCCGGCGTTCGCTATGAGAGTGTCGATGTGACCGAATCGATCTACGGCAGTCTGGATCAGACGGGATGAGTCGTCCGGGTTTCGCACATCCATCTCGACCGCGGTGGCGCGGGCGCCCAGCTTCGATGTGAGCTCTTCGAGCCGATCTGTTCGGCGGGCACCGAGGACCACGCTGGCTCCTTCGGCCGCCAGGGCCTCGGCCGTGGCAGCGCCGATGCCGGAACTCGCTCCGGTAATGGCTACAACTCTTTTGCTCAGGTCTCCCACGATTGTTCCCTCCTTTTGCTGGTGGGGGTGAAACTACCGGATAGGTGGCGTTGGCCAGACACAGTCATACGACCGAGGCTGCCTTTTCGAGATCGTCCGCACCGAGGACGACACGATCGCCGGTGGCCATGTAGAGGATCTGAAGCTTCGCCCCGGTATCGGCCACGCGGCGGGCGAGAGCACCAAGCGAACCGGGCTTCAGTTCGATCTCAACTATCAGAACTTCGTTTTCGTCTATAGGCCCGAACCCCGCCTCGAGCGCAGCTGCCTTTGCGGCGGTGGCATCGCTGTCGGCGACCACCACTCTGAGGTTGCGCCCGTCGACGGTCGGATAAGTGCAGGATGCTTCGAGCTTGATCTCCGCTTGTCCCATCACCTCCCAGATCTCTGCGGCCGCCCGCTCCGGGCCGAGTATGAAGGTGACTTCTCTCATGGTTCTCTCCTCGTTCGTTGGGTGGGTTGGGGGGTCAAAGGCAAACGCGTCGGGGTGACAGAGAGTCGAGCTCCGCAACCACGGCCCGGGGGATCCGTCATCTGCATCTTCCCCTGTCGGCCACCGTGCCCGGGTCGACGGAGTCGAGGAAGTCAGTGATCTCGCTGGTGGATAACGCATAACCACCCTCTTCTCGGGTCTCGGATCTAGCGAAAACGATGCCCACGACCTCACCATTCGAGTCGACCAATGGCGCGCCCGAAACACCGGGCTCGATGCGAGCCTTGATATCCAGGGCATCTCGCTCGACATGACCCTCGTTGTAGATGTCGGTGCTCCGGGCATTCACGACTCTCAACACGGTGTATTTGATGAACTCGACCGCAAGGTCACCATTGACCGCAGCAATCGTTCCGGAGTCTCCCTTGCCCGCCGAGCCGAGCACCACCGGTGTCGCATCGAGGCCTTCTACGGCAAGAAGGGCAAGGTCGCGGTCTGAGTCGAAGGCGACCACGGTGACCGATCTCTCCTCGCCTTGGGGTGTCACGATCCGCAGATCATCCTCCGCTCCGGCGATCGTATGGGCCACGGTCAGCACGAGATCATCATCAACCGCAACGCCGGTGCCGATGATCGGCTTGAGGCAGGCTGTTCCGGCCAACCTCACAACCGAGGTTGCAGGGTGCGTGGTCGAGCACGCCGCAGCTATCAAAGCGAGTGCTATCGCCAAGAGCAGTTGTGCCCGCCCCGCGCTCATGCGGCGTACGCCTCATACTCCTCCCGGAATCGTCGGAGGAGCTCCCTCAGCGGAGTCGGCACTCGCTCCAGCAACTCGCTCGTCCTCGGCGCCTTGATGCTGGTGTCGTATGGAATCGGCACCGGGGGCACCAACCCGGCCGGGGGCTGCCCGAACTGCAGATTGCTCGAATCAATTTCGAAAACCTTGCAAGCGAGGTCGGCGAGGGCATTTCTGGTGACAGCGTCAGCGCCGCAGCAGTGGAATATCCCATTGAGGCCGCGCCGACCAATATCGAGAATCATCCCGGCGCTCTCGCTCGCCAATGACGGGGTGGCGATCATGTTGATGTTGTCGGCCTCCCATACGGTGAATGGCGTTCCCGCCTTCAGATTGTCCACGAGCGACGCAACGAAGTAACCGAATCCAGGGTCCTGGAGACGCGGAGCGGTGGGGCGAGCCCGATGGATGCCGTTCACACCCGAGACCCTTGCCACGGCACCTCCCCGCTCCAGGGCGGTGATTTCCGAAGCGAGCTTCAACACCCCGTAGAGATTGACGGGGTTCGGAGGGGTGGCTTCGTCGGCGCCAGTCTGGGTCCCATCAAAGACCCAGTCTGTCGACACGACCACGAAGGCCGCACCAGCCTCGGCGGCGGCATCGGCCACCGCTCCGGTTGCCGTGACGTAGGACTCCCAGGCGGCAGCCCTGTCGGCGTACATCAGGTCCCAGTCGTTGAGGATCGCGCAGTGGATGACGACATCGGGGTCGAAGCGTCTGATGCTGCTTCGAACCGCGTCGGAGTCACACATGTCCACCCGTTCGGCTCGATAACCGGCGTCGTCAGGCGGCACGAACGAGTGAACAGTGGTCATGACGTCGGCACCGTGGTCGAGGGCGGCGTCGACGATGTTGCTGCCGACGAATCCGGTGCCGCCGGTGAGCCAGACCCTCATTGCATCAGTCTGGGTGCTCGGCGCGTTCTTCGAGCTCTTCGAGCTCCTCTGCAAACTCTTCCGCTATCTGTGCAAGCTTCTCATCTTTCGCCGATGCCGATTCGAGCTCTTTCGTCAACTGTTCGAGCTCGGCCCCACCGGCCATCATCATGATGAGCTCATCCCGGGTGATTTCATCCTTGGTGAAGTCGCCCATTGAGCGTCCGCGGTTGAGGATCAGGAAGCGGTCGCCGACGGGCCAGGCGTGGTTGGGGTTGTGCGTGATGAAAATCACACCCAGGCCACGGTTCTTGGCTTCGATGATGTAGCGAAGTACCACTCCCGACTGTCTCACGCCGAGAGCCGACGTCGGCTCGTCGAGGATCAGCACCTTGGCGCCAAAATAGGCGGCGCGGGCGATGGCAACCGACTGGCGCTCGCCACCGGAGAGGGTTCCGACCGGCTGCTCGGTGTCACGGATGTCGATGCCCATCTTCGCCATCTCTTCTCTGGCGACACGTGAAGCTTTCTCCTTGTCGAGCCAGCGGATCGGACCGAAGTTCTTCGTCGGCTCCGAGCCGAGGAAGAAGTTTCGCCACACCGACATCAGTGGGACCACGGCGAGGTCCTGATAGACAGTGGCGATACCACGCTCCAGAGCGTCTCTCGGGGAGTCGAACATCACTTCTTCGCCTTCCACGAAGAGTTGCCCTTCGCTTTGCTGGTGGGCACCGGCGAGAATCTTGATGAAAGTCGACTTGCCGGCGCCGTTGTCGCCGAGGACGCAGGTCACCTCCCCCGCGTTCACATACGTGGTGATGTCGATCAGCGCGAGGATGTTTCCGTAGAATTTGGAGATGTTCTTCATCTCCAGGATTGGGG
>JAPUJM010000062.1 GCA_027296205.1 Actinomycetota bacterium | reverse complement strand
CTTCCGAGGCCATCTTTGCCGACCCGGTTTCCTACTTGGCCACGTACGGCATCGAAGCCGTGTTGGTAGTTGAGTCTGAGACCTCACTCCCAGCTGCCGCCTAGCTCTACGATCGTCACGTGGACGTAAGGGAGATTCGAGTCGAGCCTGGGGCGTGGGACCATGCTGTCCATGACATAGACGGTCACCAGATCGTCGTGGCGGGGCCGGGAACGGGAAAGACCGAGTTCCTGGTCCGCCGGGCGAAACACCTGGTGACCAAGGGTCACGCCCGACGGGATGAGATCGTCGTGCTGTGTTTCTCCAGAAGGGCGTCGGCCGACCTGGGGAAACGAATCGAAACGGCGCTGGGTGCTACGGGCGTGCCCGTTGACACCACGACCTTCCACAGTCTTGCTCTTCGACTTCTGGAGAGGGGATCCGAGGGTGATCGCCCGAAACCACTCACCACGCCAGAACAGGTCGCTGTTGTCGCCCGAATACTCAGAGGGGAGGACCCGGCAGATTGGCCGATCACGTACCGCGGCATCCTCGCAACGGCGGCCTTCGCCGCGGAAGCGGCCGACTTCCTCATGCGGTGCTCCGAGCGTCTTCTGACACCCGACGATCTCGCTGACCGATCCAGGGAACGAACCGATTGGCGCGGGCTCCCCGGGTTGTACGAGCGCTACCTCGCCCACCTACACGAGACAGGCCGTACCGACTACGGAGTGCTGCTGGTGGCGGCGGTCGACTTGCTGAAATCCGAAACCGGCCAAAACCTGGCTGAGCAGTACCGATATGTCCTGGTAGACGAGTACCAGGACACCAGCCCGGTGCAGGCGGAAATCGCCAGACTCCTCGCCCGGTCAAGCGGCAATCTCACGGTGACCGGTGACCCCTACCAGTCGATCTACTCGTTCCGGGGGGCGGAGCTCCGCAACATCGCCGATTTCTCCTCGGCTCATCCGGACTCGACGCGTTACGTCCTATCGCAGAGCTTCCGAGTGCCTGAAGCCATTCTCGAGTCGGCGTTGCGCGTTGTCTCGAAGGGGCGACTTCCAGGGGCCGCGGGACCGGTCGATCCGGCACCACACGAGGGACGGTCAGAGGCATTCATCTTTGACCAGGAGACGGCCGAGGCAGAGTGGATAGCCCGAGAGGTCGAGAATTCCATGAGGGTCGAGGGGATTCGACCCTCGTCGATCGCGGTCCTGGCCAGATCGAAGAGGGAGCTGATCAACGAGCTGTCCCGCGCCCTGAGCCGGAGAGGAATACCTCACGATCCGCCCGATAGCCGTCTGGTGGATCATCCGGCCGTTCGTCTGTTTCGTGACCTGGTCACCGTGGCCCTCTCGGGCGGAAGCCTCCCGACGACCTCACCGCTGGAGGCAGCCGATGCCGACCGGGCGATGCGGCGTGTTCTTCTGGGTCCCCTTCTGGGACTTGGCCTCGGCCAGGAGCGTGAGCTTCTACGGGAGCGCCGTCGAACATGGGCTCCGTGGGCCCACGTCATCCGTCAGAACCTGACCGATTGGCCTGGACTCGCCGACCTACTCGGGAATGCCGATTGGGCGACCACAGGCACGGCCGCCAACGGTTTCTGGCACGTCTGGACAACCCTGGAGAGGATTGCCGATCTCGTAAACGATCCGAGTCGAAAAGAGTGGCGTCGTGCCTGGTCCGCCTTCGCACAGGTGCTCTCGAGACAGGCCGACCGCGACTCGGATCTGAGCCTGGCCCGCTTCTTCGAGTTGACCGAAGAAGAGGACTTCGAGGCGACCCCGCTTCTCTCGCACAGGCTCTCCGAGGACCGGGTGACGCTTACCACCCTGCATCAGGCGAAAGGCCTCGAATTCGATGTCGTCTTTATTGCAAATGCCGTCGAGGGCGTCTTTCCGGACCTTCGACGTAGCAGGAGGATGCTCCGACCCGAATTGCTCTCCCCCGAGCGAACGGTCGACCCTGGCGCCCAGCACCTGTTCCAACTGCAGGAGGAGATGCGTCTCGCCTACACCGCCATGACCAGGGCCCGTCTCCGAGTGGTATGGACTGCGACCGACGCAGGCGTCGACCAGGGAGAACACCGGCCGTCTCGCTTCCTGATCGCAGCGTCGGGTGCTGGGCTCGCCCAGCTAGGGCCGCCAAGAGAGGTTCTGAGAGACCCGGTAACCCTGAGCGAGGCAGAGACCGCCCTTCGCCGAGACCTCTTGGACCCGACGGCGCCTGCGGCTCGTCGTCTCGCCGCGGCTCGCGTCCTCGCCCAGTCAGATGACCGATGGTGGGATCCTTCCTCGTTCCCCGGCGTCCCGGTGCCCGGTCCCGATTCTCCCATCCTCGGCGACACGATCCACCTCTCCCCCAGTCAGGCCGACAGCTACAAGCGATGCCCCCGCCAGTACGCACTCGAACGCCGACTCCGTCTTGGAAACGCCTCGTCTCCCTACGCACAATTCGGCTCCCTGATTCATTCGGCACTGGAGAAGGCAGAGAGATCCATCATCGGGACGGGACTTCTCCATGCCGACATCGAGCACGCCATCGAGTGTCTCGAGGAGGTATGGGTCGATGCTGACTTCGGCACCCCGGAGTTGAATCGGGCGTGGCTTGGCAAAGGCGCCGAGGCCATCACCAAGCTATATGAGAGATGGCCCGCCAAGGATGGGGTTCCCATCGACCTCGAGAGGAAGGTCGAAGCCGTCATCGAGGACGTGCCGTGGGTCGGGGTCATCGACCGGATCGAATCCATCGCAGAAGGCCTGAGAGTCGTCGACTACAAGACGTCGACTACTGCGATGAGCATCGACGACGCGGCCGAATCTCTTCAACTCGGCTTCTACAGCACCGCACTCGA
>JAPUJM010000061.1 GCA_027296205.1 Actinomycetota bacterium | reverse complement strand
CCCCCAGCTCGAGACGATCCTCTCCATGCCCATCAGAGCGATGTGAACTCTCGGAGCCGTCGTGGTCAGCCGGCCGTTTCCCTCGTTGGTGACCAGGACGACCGACCCTGTCTCGGCGATGGCCATGTTCACGCCTGAGATTCCCGCATCCGCCCGGAGGAAGATCTCCCTGAGATGGGCCCTGGCGATCTCGTTGAGCTCTGTCGGATCGTCGGTGTACTCGACACCCAGCTTCTCGGAGAACAGTGCACCGATGTCCTGGCGTGTCATGTGAAGCACGGGAGCAATGATGTGACTGGGCGTGTCACCGGCGAGTTGCACGATGAACTCCCCGAGATCGGTCTCCACTACCTCCACACCGACTTCTTCGAGGTGGTGATTGAGCTCGATCTCCTCGGAGACCATCGACTTCGACTTCACCACCAGACGGGAGTCCGACTGTTGGAGGATCTCGGCCACGATCCGGTTCGCCTCGTCGGCATCGGCGGCGAAGTGCACTGTGCCGCCGAGTGCGGTGACCTGATCTGCGAATTGACTTAGAAGCCGGTCGAGATGACGGAGGGAGTGAAGACGGATGACCCGCGCCCTATCGCGCAACTCCTCCATGATGGGAAACTCGGCCGCGACGCGGTCTCTTGCGTCATTGAAGTGCCGAATCCCCTTGACGACGGCCGCGGCCTCTTTGCTGCCGAGGAGGGCGTCGGCGCGAGTGACGAAGCTGACCGGCTGGCTCACCTGTCACCGTCTGCCAACAGCTCGGCAATATGCTTGACCACCACTTTCGATCCTCTGCGTCGAAGACCTCCCTCCAGATGCATCAGACATGAGACATCGCCCCCCACCAGTGTGTCAGCCCCGGACGTCTCGACCCGATCGAGCTTCTCGTCCATGATCGCGGCGGAGATGGCCGGCATCTCGACCGAGAAGAGACCCCCAAAACCACAGCATTCCTTGTCACCGTCGAGACTCACCCGGTCGACACTCTCCAGCAATGCGTCGGCCTGGGCTTCCAATCCGAGCCCTCGCAGACCATGACATGAGTAGTGATAGGCCACCGTACATCCGTCACATGAGGCGAATGCGTCGACACCGAGATCGTCAACGAGAAACTGGGTGAGCTCACGGGTCCGACCCGCCACCCGCTCCGCCTGATCGGCTCGATCGGTTTCCTCGAAAAGCTCGATGTAGTGGTCAACGATCATCTGGGTGCACGATCCGGACGGGACCACGATCGGACCCTCCGTCGCATCGAGGACGTCGAGGGTGTGGGCAGCCATCTCTCGGGCTTGATCGGTGAGACCGACATTGAACGCCGGCTGTCCGCAACAGGTTTGACCCTCGGGGAAGCTCACCCGGCAACCCGAATTCTCGAGGACGGCCAGGGTGGCCCGGCCCACCTGAGGTGCTAATACATCGACCAGGCAGGTAACGACAAGCTGGACTCGAGGCCCCTCCATAGGGCCTGCATTTTACGCCTTGCGCTCGTCTACGGCCGCCAATGCCCTCAGGTACTTCTCCACCATCGCCACATAGGCCTTGGTGCCATCTCGGAAGTCGTCACTGATGTCCCGATATCGGCGCCGCAAAGCGAGGGCGGCGAACTTGGCTCCGCTGAAGTAGTACTTGAGGGCCTCGCCTGGAATCGCCATCTCACCTGGCTCGACCAGGCCATGCTCGGCCGCTTCCTGCGCAGTCGGGTCGAGACCCAAGGATCCGAGCTCCTCGAGAACGAGATCCTCATCGGGTCTGTCGGCATAGTCCTTGCCCACAAACCGGGAAACGATCTCCCCGTCAGGCGAGATGATCACGACACCGGGCCGCGATATCAGTCTCGGATCGTTCTCGTCGGCAAACCCCAGCGGAGTCACCGCCTGATCCCTTTCAACATCGGAAAGGATCGGGAAGGGAAGGGCCAGCTTTTCCATGACAGCGGCGTTCTGAGCGGGAGAATCGGCGCTCAGTCCGAACACTCTGGCGCCTCGCTCCAGAAACTCGCTCTGTCGCGAGGCCATGACGGCCAACTGGCCGTGGCAGTACGTTCAGAAGTCGCCCCGGTGAAAGGTGATCACGGCGGCCGCGTCGAGTTGATCGGACAGCGTCCACGGCTTGCCGGCGGCGTCCAGAACTGAGAAGTCGATTGCCAACTTATTTCCCTCCTCGGGTACGAGTCCCCATTGTTAGCGTGCTCGGGCCCATGTTCATTCCCATTGTCGAAGGATCGTCATGACCGAGCTCCTGCTTCGCCACCTGAATAGGAGATTATTGGAAAGTGAGCTGGTTTGACCACCTCCCGCTGGTTCATCCCGTTTGGCGGTCAGGAGCTTCCCAGACGTCTGGTGAACCTGGTTGTCGGCCTCGTCATCTTCGGGGCAGGCATCGGATTGATGCTTCGGTCCGGTCTCGGCGTCCCGCCCTGGGACGTACTTCATCAGGGGCTCGCCGTTCGGTTCGGCCTCACCGTCGGGATCTGGTCGATCATCATCTCGTTCGTGGTCCTCCTGTTGTGGATTCCGCTGAGGGAGCCCTACGGGATTGGAACTGTTCTCAATGCCTTGATCATCGGGGTGATGATCGATGTGACGGCCGCGGTGCTGCCCGAAGCGGGGAACACCGTGGTAGCGATCTTCATGCTCGGATCGGGCATTCTGTTGATCGGCTTCGCGTCCGGTCTGTACATCGGGGCCAATCTGGGGCCCGGCCCCCGCGACGGGCTGATGACCGGAATCGCCCGGAAGGGCCCGTCGATCCGTTTGACCAGGTCGATGATCGAGATCGTGGTGCTGATCGCCGGATGGCTGCTCGGTGGCGCATTCGGGATCGGAACCATCGCCTTTGCCTTCCTGATCGGGCCGTTGGTTCAGTTTTTCCTGCCTCGCTGGACCATCGACGCCGGTCGTCGGGTCGACGGTTGGGAGCATCCGGCACGCTGAGCACAGGTTCGGAGACGTTGACTTCGGCCTGAGGGGACCACAGCCCGCGAAAACTGATCAGCCTCACGGCTAGCCGAGGCCGTGGCGCCCATATAGGGTGCCGTCACTTCCCCGAGCGCCCGTTTCGGCGTTCACTTCCCCGATTAAATGACCGTCTTGGATGTCAGGGCACCCACCACGGGCCGGGGATGACTCGGGTTCTTGACGAGTTGCAAGTGTGTAATTACAGTGTTGGAGTCCATACCAGATGTAGTGGACACTTCCCCGCACACCACAACATCTAGTGGTGGGAGCTATGAATGAAGACGTTTTCGGCCTTCGAGCCGGGACAAGAGAAGTGCGGAGGAGGCACAATCAATGAGCGAAGGCCTACGGATAACCCGTCACTTCACCGAGGCCGGTAACGACCCGTACGACCAACTGGATTGGTCGACTCGAGACTCCCGGATCACCAACCCCGACGGCTCAGTGGTCTTCGAGATGACCGATGCCGAGATCCCGTCTCAGTGGAGCCAGGTCGCCCTGGACATCATGGTGTCCAAGTACTTTCGCAAGGCCGGAGTCCCTCAGTACGACGAGAACGGAAACCAACTCTTCGACGACGAAGGCCGGCCGCTGACCGGAGCGGAGCACTCCGCCAAGCAGGTCTTCAATCGTCTCGCCGGCACATGGCGGCACTGGGGCGAGAAGGATGGCTACTTCGCATCCGCTGATGATGCCGAGGCCTTCGAGGACGAGCTTCGCTACATGCTCGCCAACCAGATGGCCGCTCCCAACTCACCGCAATGGTTCAACACCGGCCTCAACTGGGCCTACGGGCTCACCGGCCCACCCCAAGGACTGTGGTACGTCGATGACCAGACCGAGGAACTCATATCCTCCCCTGACTCCTACAGCAGACCCACTCCTCACGCCTGCTACATACTCAGCGTCAGCGATGACCTGGTCAACCCGGGTGGAATCATGGATCTGTGGGTGCGTGAGGCTCGCATCTTCAAGTTCGGCTCCGGCGCCGGATCCAACTTCTCCTTCATCCGGGGTGAGAACGAACAACTCTCGGGTGGTGGCAAGTCATCCGGTGTCATGTCCTTCCTCAAGATCGGTGACCGCGCCGCCGGAGCGATCAAGTCGGGTGGCACCACCCGTCGCGCGGCCAAAATGGTCATTCTCGACGTCGACCATCCCGACATCGAGACCTTCATCGACTGGAAGAGGGTCGAGGAGGAGAAGGCCAAGCTCCTCATCAACCACGGTGGCTTCCCTGCAGATTTCAATGGTGAGGCTTATGCCACTGTCTCCGGGCAGAACTCCAACAACTCGGTCCGGATCAGCAACGACTTCGTCAAGGCCGTGGAGCAAGACGATGACTGGGACCTGATCAATCGACTCGACGGTTCGGTCCGCAAGACGATCAAGGCACGCGATCTGTGGTCTCGCATAGCCGAGGCTGCGTGGGCCTGTGCGGACCCCGGTCTCCAGTTCGACTCCACAATCAACGAGTGGCACACCAGCCCGGCGGGTGGGCGAATTCGGGCATCTAACCCGTGTGCGGAATACGTTTTTCTGGACGACACCGCCTGCAACCTGGCGTCGATCAATCTCGTCAGGTTCTACGACGACGAGAGCGGCGAGTTCGACATCGAGGCCTACAAGCATGCCATCCGCATCTGGACCATCGTCTTGGAGATCTCGGTGGCGATGGCTCACTTCCCCTCGAAGGAAATCGCCCAAGGCTCCTATGACTATCGGACACTTGGCCTTGGCTACGCCAACCTCGGGTCGCTGCTGATGCGTCAGGGCATCGCGTATGACTCCGATGAGGGCAGGGCCATCGCCGGCGCGATGACCGCCATCCTCACCGGGCACTCCTACGCAACATCGGCCGAGATGGCGGGGGTTGTGGGACCGTTCCCTCGCTTTGAGGAGAACCGGGAGGCGATGCTCCGGGTCATTCGCAACCATCGAGTGGCTGCCTATGACAGCGACGACTTCGACGGTGTCACCACCAGGGTGATGGGCATCGATGCAGAACTGTGCCCGGACGATCTGGTGACCGCGGCCCGCCAGTCATGGGACCTCGCTCTCGAACGTGGCGAGGAGACCGGCTATCGCAACGCACAGTCCAGTTGCCTGGCACCTACTGGAACAATCGGGCTTCTAATGGATTGCGACACCACCGGTGTCGAGCCCGACTTCGCCCTGGTCAAGTTTAAGAAGTTGGCCGGCGGCGGCTACTTCAAGATCGTCAACCAGTCGGTAGCGCCGGCACTGGCCAGCCTCGGCTACAACTCCGACGAGATCAACGATGTGGTGCGGTACATCGTGGGGACCAACTCCATGGAGGGCGCCCCCCACATCAACAAGCTGACGTTGGCCGAGAAGGGCTTCGACAGCGACGACCTGGCCAAGCTGGAGGCAACCCTTCCCGGGGTCTTCGACTTGAAACACGCGTTCAACGTCTTCACCTTTGGCGAAGCCACGTTGCAACGACTCGGGTTCGGTGTCGACGAATACACCTCGTGGAACTTCGACCTACTCAAGGCGCTCGGATTCACCAAAGAGCAGATCGCAAGAGCCAACGACCATGTCTGTGGTCGCCAGACCATTGAGGACGCTCCCCACATCAGAGACGAGCATCTCGGGGTCTTCGACACAGCCAACAAGAACGGGAAGTACGGCCGGCGGTTCATTCACCACAACGGCCACATCAAGATGATGGCGGCGGCTCAACCGTTCATCTCGGGAGCGATCTCGAAGACGATCAACATGCCCAACGAGGTCGACACCGAAACCATCGAGGAGGCATATCACCTCTCGTGGGAGTGGGGTCTCAAGGCCATGGCTCTCTACCGGGACGGATCGAAGGCGGTGCAGCCCCTCAACTCGACCGCCGACGAAGGTGAGGAGAACAATGAGGAGGTTGTCGGGATCACTGCTGCCGTCGAACAGGAGAAGGCGATCCACTGGGGAAATCTCCCAGCTGGAACCTCGCCAAGTCAGGCGTATGCCCAGGGAATGCCGCCGCCTCGGTTCCTGCTCCCGGCCCGTCGTGCCGGATATCTGCAAGAAGCCCGGGTGGGAGGTCACAAGGTCTACCTGCGCACCGGTGAGTACGAGGACGGGACTCTGGGCGAGATCTTCATCGATCTGGCCAAAGAGGGCGCAACGTTGAAAGGCATCCTCAGTTGTTTCGCCATAGCTGTTTCCAAGGGTCTCCAGTACGGAGTGCCCTTGGAGGAGTTCGTCGACACTTTCACTTTCCAGACGTTCGAGCCCCGAGGGATTGTCGAAGGTCACGAGAACATCAAGCTGGCCAACTCGATCATCGACTACGTGTTCCGGGCGCTCGGCGTCGAGTACTTGAAGCGAGACGAGCTCGCCCAGGTGCCACCCGACCGTGAGGGTGATCTGGCCGCGCCGCCGAAGGGCCTGGCAGTCGACGCGGGACTTCAGCTCGATCTGAGCGATGCGGTGGCCGAAGGGGATGTTGATGCGCTGCGACGGGCAGCCGAGTTCGTCGTCGCTCTCAACGGATCAGTGCCAGAGCCAGTTGTGGAGAAGGTTGTCGCCGCGGTGGCCACTGAGGATCACGCCGCAACAACCGACATGGTGCTGTCAGAGAACATGGGTGACGCACCCGTTTGCTCCAACTGTGGGCATATGACGATTCGCAACGGGAATTGCTACGTCTGCCTCACCTGTGGAGACACCACCGGCTGTAGCTAACTCGGCCTCGTCGGGTTGGAGCACAACGCATGCGGAAATCGGATGCGGGGCCCTTCAGCTCGCCAGGTCGCCAAATGCCTAGTCTGGAAGGTGAAATGGAGCTCACCGGCCCAGATCTTCAGCGACATCCACCCCATGATGTGGATCCTCACGGTGTTGATCATCGCTAACCAGACCGGATTCATCGCAGACCTATTCGGCTGAGACGGGCCAAGCGGACAGAGTGAGGAGTGGCCTTCGGGCCCCTTCTCATATCAGAGCCCGAACCAACCAGAAGACACCCATCCCTGCGATCAGGGTGAAGATGTGGCTCCGGGTCTTATAGGCGACAGCGCCACCAACCAAGAAGGCTGAGAGCTCGGGAATTCCGATGGCAACGTTTCCGTCACTGTCGATCAACAGCGCAACGATCAACGCACCGAGCACCGCCGGCGCTACGAACTGAAGCGCAACCAGGACAGGATCGGGGATCCTCTTGTTGGCGAGGGCAAGGATGAATATTCCCCGACTCAGATAAGTCCCGATACCGACGGCGACGATGGCCAGGAAGTCGGTCATTCTCGGAGCCTTTCGGCCATGGTGCCCGCCAGAATCCCGACAAAGGCCCCCACTAGAAGACCGGCGCGATTGGGCAAACCTGCTGTCAGATAGGTGACCCCCGCTCCCACCAGCGCAGCAATCAACTTCGGGTACCTGTCGATACCCATGACGATCAATCCAAGAAACAGGATGGAAACCGCGAACTCGAGGTTCCAAGCCGCCGGCACTACGGGTCCGACCACGAGACCCACCGCCGACGTGATCTGCCACAGCGTCCAGAAGACCAGGCCGGATGACAGGTAGTAGGTCCGAAACGCCTTTGGATCGTCGTCGGCACGGAGCATCGACAAGGCAAACTGCTGGTCGATGAGAAGATAGGGACCGAACCATCTCATCCAACGGGGTTGCTGCTGAAAGACCGGGGCCAGTGCGGCCGAATACATCAGATGCCTTGTGTTGACCACGAGAGCGGCGGTGATCGCGGCCGCCACGGCAGCGCCCGAGCCGAGCAAAGATATGAGGGTCAGCTGGGCTGCTCCCCCATAGATGATCCAGGAACTGCTCCAACCGACGAAGGGGCTGATTCCCGACTCGACGATCACCAAGCCAATCACGAAGGCGAAGGGGACTGCCGGCACAAAAAGCGGCAAGGCGTCGACGATGCCCTGCTTGATGATGGAGCGGTCCAGCGACATGAGCGGAACAGGGTAAGGCGCCTGCTGGTTAACTGACCGACATGGGCACCTTCCGTCACATACTGATGCTCCGATTCACCGGCGACGCCACCAAACAGCAGAAACAGGCTCTCTCCGATGGTCTGGCCCGCATGCCCGAGGTGATGGGCTTCATCCGTAGATACGAGTTCGGGGCGGACCTTGCCATCAGCGAGGGCAACCCGGATTTGGCCCTCGTTGCCGACTTCGACTCAGAGGAGGACTGGAGGGCGTACCAGAGTCACCCGGACCACCTGGTGCTGGTCGAAGACCTCGTCAAGCCGATCGTCAAAGAGGCCATTCGGGTTCAGTACCTGGTCGACTAAGAATCTGCGGAGGTCGACTTGGTGTCGTGGTCTTACCGCTCCACGTCGAGCTTGACCGTCTCCAAGGCGATCTCCACCATTTCGTCGAAGGTTTCCTGACGCTCGTCGGCACTGGTGGCCTCACCGGTTCGGATGTGATCAGAGACCGTTGCAATCGTCAACGCCCGTCCACCCTTCTCGGCAGCAACGCCATAGAGACCCGCGGCCTCCATTTCCACAGCAAGAACACCCATCGCCTCCATGCGATCGAAGGCCCCGTCATCGGGGTTGTAGAAGAGGTCTGCGGAGTGGACGTTTCCTACCTTCACCTCGATGCCCTTCGCTGCTGCCGCAGTAGCCGCAGCGTGCAGCAGCCAGAAGTCGGCGGTGGCAGCAAAGTCATGGCCGCCGTAACGAGTCCGATTTACCCCGGAGTCGGTGCACGCGCCAATGGCGAGCACCACATCGCGGATCTTGACCGAAGACAGTATTCCGCCACACGACCCGACCCTGATCAGTCGCTCCACTCCGAACTCGGTGATGAGCTCGGTCACGTATATGGAAGCCGAGGGGATCCCCATGCCGGTCCCCATCACCGAGACCGGAATCCCCGAGTAGGTCCCCGTGTAGCCGAGCATGTTGCGGACGGCGTTCACCTGCTCGACGTCATCGAGGAATTTGTCGGCGATGTGCTTGGCTCTGAGCGGGTCGCCCGGCAGGAGTATCGAGGGGGCGAAGTCACCCTTCTCGGCGGAGATGTGTGGGGTGGGCATGACGAATATTGCTCCTGGGAGTCTCGGTCTGCCACAACCTATCGGATCCCGGGCACTTGATCCGCAACCGGGCTGGGTAGGGTCGCTGCCTCAATGCCCGAGACCCCGACGTACCCGCGCGACCGTGACCTGCTGACCGAGGCCCTCGGGGAGGCCGGCGCCGGCAGGCTGCCCGGGCACATGGGCCTCGAGATCCTGGAGATCGGTGAGGGAATCGCCCGCATGCGCTGCGAGATCGGCCCCCATCATCTCGCCCTCAACGGGTACCTCCACGCCGGAAGCGTCGTGGCCCTCGCCGACACCGCCGCAGGGTACGGATGCCTCGGCAACCTCCCCGAGGCCGGAACGGGATTCACCACCATGGAGATGAAGTCCAACTTCCTGGGGACAACTCTCGAAGGAGCGATACTTGCCGAAGCCACCCTGGCGCACGGTGGCCGCACCACCCAAGTATGGGATGTGGAGGTGACTGCCGAGCACTCGGACAAGACGCTGGCGCTTTTCCGCTGTACACAGATGATTCTCTACACGCGCTCCTGACCCACCACATCATCCCGGCGTAGTCTTCGCCCATGTCCGACATCTACGACTTCATCATCAGGTTGCGGGCCATCCGCGACTACACGGCCGAC
>JAPUJM010000060.1 GCA_027296205.1 Actinomycetota bacterium | reverse complement strand
AATGCCACCGAGTCGGAAATCATCGAGAAGATCGACATCGGCGGTCCGGCGATGATCCGGGCGGCAGCCAAGAACCACCACCACGTCGGAGTTGTTGTGTCGCCCGATCAGTACCACGACGTGGCGGAGTCCATCGAGAATGGGGGACTGAGCCCGGAGCAGAGAAGGCGTCTCGCTGCCGAAGCCTTCTTCCACACCGCGAGCTACGACGCTGCCGTGGTGGGCTGGATCGGTGATGACAGAGTCATCCCACTCCGTGGAGTGTCGAGTCTTCGCTACGGGGAGAATCCACATCAGACCGCCACGCTCTACCGGGAGGACGGAGCGGAGCCATGGTGGGCCCTGGCCACACTCCACCAGGGCAGGGAGATGTCCTTCAACAACTACGCCGACGCCGAGGCTGCATGGCGACTTGCCACAGATCTCGGTCCGGACGCAGTGGTTGTCGTGAAGCACACCAATGCCTGCGGCGCTGCCCGAGGGGGGAAGGTTCTCAGCACCTTTGAAAAGGCATGGGATGGTGACTCTCTCGCAGCATTTGGAGGAGTGATAGGAATCAATGGGGCTCTGGACGCATCAACCGCGGAGGCGATTGGGCATCGTTTCGTGGAAGTCGTGGTGGCGCGGTCCGTCGACCCGGATGCGCTCGAAGTCCTGTCTGCCAAGCAGAATCTTCGGGTCCTCTCCGCACCGGAGCCATCATCGGGTGGCGATGACTACCGGAGGGTCGATGGAGGTCTACTTGTTCAGAGCCGGGATAGCTTTGACGGTGAGACCTGGGACACAGTCTCCGAGAGGGCTCCGACCGACGGAGAGCTTCGGGCCCTCGAGTTCGCCTGGATCGTGGCGGCTCACACCAAGTCGAACGCCGTGGTCCTCGCCGGCGGTGAGCAGGCGGTGGGTGTCGGCGCCGGCGACCAGTCCCGGGTCGGGGCTGCCGAACGCGCGGTGGCGAAGGCCGGCGGCAGAGCTAGAGGTGCGGTTGCCGCTTCCGACGCGTTCTTCCCGTTTCGCGACGGTCTCGACGCCCTGGCCAAGGCCGGGGTGACGGCGGTCGTCGAGCCGGGAGGGTCGAGGAACGATCAGGAGCTGATCGACGCGGCGAATGAGCATGGGATTGCCCTGGTATTCACAGGAGAGAGGCATTTCAGGCATTGATATGAGCGCTCGGATACTCGATGGGAAACTGATTGCATCCAGGGTGAAAGAGGAGGTGGTGGCGGCCGTCGCCGGTCTGGACTACACGCCGGGCTTGGCCACGGTGCTGGTCGGAGACGACCCGGCTTCGCACAGTTATGTTCGCGGCAAGCGTCGCGACGCCGAGCAGGTGGGTATCGGGCTGTTCCATCACGAGCTGTCAAACACCGTGGAACAGGGTGTTCTCGAGTCGCTGATCGATGAGCTGAACGCTGATGATGACGTTGATGGGATCCTGGTGCAGCTCCCGCTTCCCGACGGACTCGATGCGGGGGCCATTGTCGAGCGAATCGACCCGTTGAAGGACGTTGACGGTCTTCATCCTTTCAACCTCGGGCTGCTGGCGCTGAGCCGGCCGGGGCTCCGACCGTGCACGCCCTCGGGAATCATGCGCATCCTTTCCGAGTACGACATTGCTGTTTCCGGGGTCAAGGTCGTGGTGGTGGGCAGGTCGTTCCTGGTCGGTCGGCCGCTGGCTCTGATTCTCTCGGAGAAGGGCGTCGACGCCACCGTGACCGTGGCGCACTCCCGCACCCGAGACCTGGTTGCAGAAACGGCCGATGCCGACATCGTCGTAGCCGCGGTGGGCTCTCCTCGATTGATCACGGCCGAGCATGTCAAGCCTGGGGCGACGGTGATCGATGTAGGTGTCAGCCGCACCGATGACGGGCTGGTCGGCGATGTCGACTTCGAGTCAGTTGTCGAGGTGGCCGGGGCGATCACCCCGGTTCCGGGTGGTGTTGGCCCGATGACCAGGGCAATGCTTCTCGTCAACACGCTGAAAGCGGCGGAGGGGCGTCGCGGTTAGCCCAGTGTCGCCACGCTGAAGATCACGTGGAAGGGCTGGCAGTAGATGACGACGCTCCCGTAGTCATCGATGTCGGCGCCCGCCGGGATCTCGTAGTTCTGGTCTCCAATGTTGCCCTTGAGCTCACCGAGATCGACATGACCGGTGACGTCGTCTCGTCCCTTCGGATCTGCATCGGGCACCAGGAGGACATGGAGTTCGGGTCCATTGGTCACCTCGAAATCCTGGAGACGGAGGACGTGACTCCCGTCTTCGAGCTGGTAGATCGTCGCTGTCCCTGAGCCCTTGTGGAAGTTGTCATAGTCCTCGAACCGGCCCGAAGCGAGAGCAATCGGGGCCGACCCTGTCATCTCCTCTTCGATTGCCGCATCCGGCTCCCCGGCGGCGCTCACCATTGCGGCCTCGACGTCTTCCTGGGTCATGTCATCGGGAACGATGGCTCCGGCCGACATCGGGAACGGCTCGCTCACCTCGGTGTCGAACAGCAGGGGAGAGCCGAGCCACCATCCGAGAGCGAGAATCGGGACGCCGACGATCACCGCCCCGATGATGAGTATGCGTTTGGTCATCCCAACATTCTGCACTGTGACCGGAAACAAGAGGTAAATGACGGGCTGGCTAGTCTCCAGGTCTCCGAATTGTCTAGGAGTCTTTTGCCATGGGCACGCCAATCACCATGGGACCGGACGGTCTCAACGTCCCCGACGACCCGATCATCCCCTTCATAGAGGGTGATGGCATCGGTCCCGATATATGGGCCGCCGCCGTCAGGGTCTTCGATGCTGCGGTCGAGAATGCCTATGAAGGCGAGCGCAGTATCGCCTGGACGGAGGTCCTGGCCGGTGAGAAGGCATATGAGGAGACCGGGTCGTGGCTTCCGGACGAGACCGTCGACGCATTTGGCGAGTATCTGGTTGGGATCAAGGGCCCGCTGACCACACCCGTTGGCGGCGGCATCCGATCGTTGAACGTCGCCCTTCGCCAGATACTCGATCTCTACGCATGTGTTCGCCCGGTGCGCTGGTTCGACGGGGTGCCCTCGCCGGTGAAGAACCCCGGTCTTGTCGACATGGTGATCTTCCGGGAGAACACCGAGGATGTCTATGCGGGTAAGGAACTCGAGGAGGGCACCGAAGAGGCGCAGAAGCTGCTCGACTTCGTGAAGGACGAGTTCGGCTGGGAGATCCGCGCCGACTCCGGGATTGGGCTCAAACCGGTGTCAATCACCGGATCAAAGCGTCTGGTCCGGGCCGCCATCGAGTTCGCTCTGGCAAACGGCCGCAAGTCGGTGACTCTCGTCCACAAGGGCAACATCATGAAGTTCACTGAGGGCGCCTTTCGATCCTGGGGGTATGAGGTGGTGAAGGACGAGTTCGCCGACAGAGCCGTGTCCTGGGAGGACAGCGGTGGCGATGCCGGCGACAAACTCCTCGTCCAAGACGTCATAGCCGACGCCATGCTGCAGCAGGTGCTCACCCGTCCGGCCAACTACGACGTGATAGCAACCACCAACCTCAATGGTGACTACATATCCGATGCCCTGGCCGCTCAGGTGGGCGGTATCGGGATAGCCCCCGGCGGAAACATCAACTACGACACCGGGGTGGCCATCTTCGAGGCCA
>JAPUJM010000006.1 GCA_027296205.1 Actinomycetota bacterium | reverse complement strand
GAGACCATTGTCACGTCTTCCCTCATGGCGGCTGCGAAGCTCTCCGGGTCGAATCCGGGGAGGAGACGCACCGAGCCGCCGGCAAACGCCGACCGGACGAGAATCGACAGCCCGCCGACGTGGTGGAGGGGCATTGCGCGGAGCCAGGTGTCGCTCTCATCGTGGCCGAGGTGACCAATCGAGGCGACCGACGCCGCCTCGAGATTGTCGGCGGTGAGCCGCACACCTTTTGGAGCACCCGTGGCGCCGGACGTGAACACGACCAACGATGCTCCGGCGAGATCGACTTCCGCCGGCACGTCCAAACCCGGACCGACGAGCACCGTCCCACCACCATCAATGCCGGCGAGACAGGCGAACACGGAGTCGGCGTCGAGGACGGGACGCAGGATTACGACTTGACTGGTGACGCGACTCCGGACCTCGTCGTACGTCTCTCCGTAGGTCCAAACCCTCTCGACCGTCCTCAGAAACGGTCTCTCCGGGTCAACGCGACTCAGCCATTCGATCACAGAGGCGATTCTGCCCTTTATCCTCTCGGTTCGTGGTTTCTGAGATCTATGACCCTTCCGCCTGGGGCGAGGTACCCGGGTTCGACTTCACCGACATCACCTATCACCGCGCTAGGGACGTCGGCGCCGTCCGTGTCGCCTTCAACCGCCCCGATGTGCGCAACGCCTTCCGACCTCACACCGTCGACGAGTTGTATATGGCTCTCGACCATGCCCGGCAGACGACAGACGTCGGCTGCGTCCTCCTCACCGGGAACGGACCATCGTCGAAGGACGGGGGTTGGGCCTTTTGCTCCGGTGGCGACCAACGGATCAGAGGCAAGGACGGGTACAAGTACGCCCAAGGTGAGGAGGGCGAGACTGTCGACCCTGGCCGCGTCGGCCGGCTTCACATCCTCGAGGTTCAGAGGCTGATTCGATTCATGCCCAAGGTGGTTATCGCCGTCGTACCCGGTTGGGCGGTCGGCGGCGGGCACAGTCTCCATGTCGTGTGCGACATGACTCTGGCTTCGGAGGAACATGCCATCTTCAAACAAACCGATGCTGATGTGGCTTCGTACGACGCCGGCTTCGGATCGGCCTACCTCGCCAGACAGGTAGGTCAGAAGAGGGCTCGCGAGATCTTCTTCCTCGGGCGCGAGTACTCGGCACGGGAGGCCTTCGAGATGGGCATGGTCAACGCTGTGATCCCCCATGCCGACCTGGAGACTGTGGCGTTGGAGTGGGCGGCCGAGATCGCCGCCAAGAGTCCGACCGCTCAGCGCATGCTCAAATTCGCCTTCAACATGATCGACGACGGTCTCGTCGGGCAACAGATCTTCGCCGGCGAGGCAACCCGTCTCGGATACATGACCGACGAGGCACAGGAAGGTCGGGACTCTTTTCTCGAGAAGAGGGATGCCGACTTCAGCCGGTTCCCCTGGCACTTCTGATTTGTGACAACCTTTCAGGCCTGGAAGACGGCTGCGCGCACCCACACCCTCCCGGCGGCGCTCGTGCCTGTCCTCGTGGGTGGCGGTCTTGCCTACGGCGACGACGTTTACAGACTCGATGCCTTTGTCTGGGCGCTGATCGGCGCCCTCTCCATACAGATCGCGGCCAACTTCGCCAATGACGCCTCCGACGCCAAGCGAGGCGCCGACACAGAAAACAGGCTGGGACCGCCCAGGATGGTGGCACTCGGTGTCATCACTCCAACGCGGATGTGGGCCGCTACTTGGATTGCTGTCGGAGTGGCAAGTGTGGCGGGAGTTGTCTTGACGTTGATCGCCGGCCCCCTGATCCTCGTCATCGGTGTGGCCTCACTGGTCGCCATGCTCGGCTACGTCGGTGGGCCCATCCCATACGGGTATCGGGGATACGGCGAGATCTTTGTGTTTGTCTTCTTCGGCCTCGTGGCCACGGTTGGGAGCCGATATGTCCACGACATGGCCGCCCCACTGTCTGTGTGGCTCCTGGCCGTCCCAATAGGGATGCTTGTCACGGCGATCCTGGTGGTGAACAACTATCGGGACATCGAGACCGACGAGGCAGCAGGAAAGCGAACGCTCGCCGTCTTCCTCGGGCGAGCCAGGACACGAACCCTGTTTGCGGTGCTGGTATACGGGTCCTTCCCGCTGATCGTCCTGTTCGCCGTGGTCGGTTGGACACCACAAGCAACCATGTTCGCCGCCCTTCTTGCTCCATTCGCCGCCGGACCGGTCCGGATCATCAACGCCAAGACCGATGGATTGGCACTTATCAGGGCACTGAAACTCACTGCGACGCTCCATCTGTGGACAGGGGTTGTACTTGCAGCTGGCGCCGCCATGAGACTCTGAAACCGAATGAGGAGCTCAAAACGTCAAAGTGAGATGAGGAGAATCGCAATATTCGCTCTGCTCGGTCTGGCTCTGGTGGCGTGCTCGCCATCGTCAGACGAGATCCAGGGGTCTTGGCAACTCCAGGCAGGAACTTTCGACGGCGACCCGATCCCCACGGTGCCCACACACCCAATCACAGTGACCCTCGATGGAGATCAGATCTTCGGAACCGCCGCGTGCAACGGTTACGGCGGCACCTACCAGATCGACAATGGGGTATTCCAGATCACGGGAGTTGCAGTCACGGAGATGGCCTGCATGCCCGTCGAAGCAATGGAATCTGAGCGGGCCTTTCTGGAGGCTCTGCTCAACGTGGACGGGGCGGAGGTCGCCGAAGGGAAGTTGGTCATGACCGGGCCACGAACCGAGATGGTGTTCAGTGAGCTCGAGCCCGTATCGACCGCGGAGCTGACTGGAACAGTTTGGGTTCTCGATGGCTTGATCCAGGGCGATACCGTCTCGTCGGTATCAGGCGAGAGAGCGACACTCGAATTCTTCACCGACGGATCACTCATCGGGTCGACCGGATGCCGCACCCTCGTCGGTAGTTATCAGACTTCCGGGGCCGAGGTGTCGTTCACCAGCTTCTCCGCCAATGGCGACTGCCCCGCCGAGCTTGTCGAGCAGGACAGTCGGGTCATCAGCTCCCTGGAAGGTGGATTCCGGGTCGAGATCGAGAACAATCGGATGACAACCTGGGTCGCCGGCGGCGAAGGTCTGATTTATCGAGCCGACTCCTGAAGTTTTTTTCAGATTTTTCCTGAATCGGTCTGTTTTTCGGTCAAATCTGTCACACCCCGGCGGTACAAGTGGGGTTATGGATTGGGGAGAGTCTTCTAACGATCAGATCGATGAGGCGTTGGCCCATTTTCTTGGTTTGGCGGCGGCGTCTCAGGCCCGGGTCTGTCAACTGGTCGGCGAGGCTGATCGTCGTCAACAGTTCCTGGCGGATGGTTCTCCCAACCTGGTGCAGTGGCTATCGGCCCGGTTCTCGATCCGTCATCCCACTGCCGCTCAACTGGTTTCGGTGGCCCGACGGCTGGAGGAGCTGCCGGTGTTGTCGGCCCGGTTCGGGGCCGGTGACCTTTCGTTGGATCAGGTCGACGCCATCTCCAAGATGGCCACCGCTGACACCGAAGCGGGTTTGATCGAAGAGGCCCTGGGGTTGTCCAATGTTGTGTTGGATCGCAGGGCGAGACGGGCGAACCGTCCATCGGCCGAATCCGAAAAGGGCTGCTCATTTGGAAAGAGCCTTGTGGATACAGAGAACTCTTGACGGAGCGTCGGGACGGTTGACCGCTCATCTCCCCAACACTGAACTGGAAAT
>JAPUJM010000059.1 GCA_027296205.1 Actinomycetota bacterium | reverse complement strand
GAAGATGGAGGCCGTGCTGGAGGAGGCATACGTTCTCATCCACGACAAGAAGATCTCGGCCATGAAGGACCTGCTCCCGATCCTGGAGAAGATTGCACAGACCGGCAAGCCGTTGCTGATCATCGCCGAGGATGTCGAGGGCGAGGCGCTGGCAACGATAGTCGTCAACAAGCTTCGCGGCACTCTGAAGATCTGCGCCGTCAAGGCGCCCGGCTTTGGGGATCGTCGCAAGGCCATGCTGCAGGACATCGCGATCCTCACCGGTGGTCAGGTGATCAGCGAAGAGGTCGGCTTCAAACTCGAGAATGCAGTCCTCAGCGACCTCGGCCAGGCCAAGCGTATCGTGATCGACAAGGACGACACGACGATCATTGATGGCAATGGCAAGCAAGAAGCCATCCAGGGCCGGATTCGGGAAATGAAGACCGCGATCGACAAGAGCACCTCGGATTACGACAAAGAAAAGCTTCAGGAGCGTCTCGCGAAGCTCGCCGGCGGCGTGGCGGTTATCAACGTCGGTGCGGCTACCGAGACCGAGATGAAGGAAAAGAAAGCCCGGGTGGAGGACGCCCTGCATGCTACCCGCGCCGCTGTCGAAGAGGGCATAGTGGCCGGCGGTGGTGTCGCATTCTTGCGGGCGCAAGCGGCGATCGAAAAGATGAACCTGGAAGACCCCGACGAGCGGATTGGCGCCAATATCGTGCGTCGGGCCCTCGAAGAGCCGATTCGCTGCATCGCCACGAATGCCGGAGCCGAAGGTTCCATCGTCGTGGACCGCGTCCGCAAGGCAGACCACAAGAACTACGGGTACAACGCACTGACCGACACGTACGAAGACCTCGTGAAGGCCGGTGTTATCGATCCCACGAAGGTGGCCCGGACTGCTCTGCAAAACGCAGCATCGGTGGCAAGTCTCCTCCTGACCACCGAGTGCGTGGTCGTCGAGCGGAAGGAAGACGAGCCGGCAGGACCACCGGCTGGCGGCGGGATGCCGGGCATGTATTAAGCCTGACCCACTCGGCTAGAAACCACCGTTGGGTTAACTGATTTGGAAGGGCCTCGGAGCTATCCGGGGCCTTTTCATGCCATCCCAACTTGGCACCGTGTCCTAGTACGGCTCGGCCAATGGCGCGAGCCTCAACCAATGTGTAAAATTGTGTCATGCGAACCAGGATATTGTTGTTGCTCTTCATGTTTGGTCTCGGATTCCCGGGATCGCTAGTATCCCAAGCTACGCTTCCTGATATCTCCGGAACGTGGCGCGTGCAAACCCCCGACGGACCGCAAGAAGTGGTGATCCGCGCGGATTCTTCTGCCTCGTTCGGTGATGATACGGTCCGGTGGCGGCTAGAGGCCGATTCCATCCACATTGCGTTGGGTGACGAATGGATGGTCTATGCCTACAAGCTTCGCGGAAAGAAGAGGATGACCCTGTCGGGAGGCGATCTCGAAGAGCCGATGGAACTCGACAGGATTGGGCCGGCGACTGCCCTAGCTGAAGGGGTGGAGATCCCGCCGCCGCCCCCTGCGGATCGACGAGCCATAACCTAGGGCCCCCTTGGCACCGTCTGGATATCCCCGGCTCGGAGACTCCGGCAAACGGTGACGGAGGTTCAACCGACGCTAGCCAGCGATCCCCAACTCGAACTGACTAGGCTCCTGACCCACCCAAATCGGATCGAGCGGCTCGTCCTGACGGGCCACAAAGAGTTCCCCGCGAAAGCCTCTCGCCGATAATGCCCGCTCGACTTCAGATCGAGCTATGTCCGAACGGTTACACCGATCGCTCAAATGGACGAGGACCACCCAGTCCATTTTCTTATGACATAGCTCCGCCAGGAGTTCGCCGGCGGCTCGGTTTGACAAGTGACCACCCGCACCCGCTATCCGAGCCCGCAGTGAAGCCGGGTAGGGACCCGTGCGCAGCAAGATCTCGTCATGGTTCGCCTCGAGCAGCAAACCGGTCACGCCGCGGAGGAGGTAGCGCACCGCCGCGGTAGGCCTGCCCAGGTCGTAAGCCAAACCGAGCTTCGCACCGTTCACCCCGACCACGAACGCCATGGGCTCGGCAGCATCGTGACTGGTGCGACATCCCATCACCGAGAACGGACCAATGGCCGTATCCCTATGGGGTGTGATGCGATTTCGCCTGGTTCCATCCAGTCGGTCGCCCAGCGCCGTGAGCGTGCCTCCAGAGGCAAAGATCGGACACCCCACTTTGCGCGCCAGCGCCCCGGCACCCCTGGCATGATCCCCGTGTTCGTGGGTGAGCACAATGCCCACCACCCCACGGAGGTCGATGCCTACCTTCTTGGCCCGCTGCACCAACGTGCGGGGACCGAACCCGGCGTCGAGCAAGAGCGAACACCCGCCGGACGTGACGACGAATGCATTGCCGCGGCTCCCCGATCCCAAAACCGCCAGCTTCACCGCTGCGTAGCCGTCCGATGAAGTTCCTCCAACATCCGGCGAACCTCGTCCGTCAGGGCGACGTCTCGTCTCGGCATCACGCGAGACGCCACCGTGAGGAATCCTTCGACAGTCATGATCTCACCATCGGTGCCCCAAGCGAAGGGAGCAACGTATTTCGGCGAGCGCGTGGCACCGAACACGTTGGCACCGGTTCCGATCACGGTTCCGGTCTCGAGTAGGGTGCCGATAGCTGTCTTGACATGATCTCCGATGAGGCTCCCGAGTTTCTGCCGATGCGTTTCGATCGTCTCGTCACCGAGCCGCAAACGAACGACCCCATAAGTGTTCTTGAGATCTGACGTAACGGTATCGGCTCCCAGGTTTACCCATCTCCCAACCACCGAGTG